>JBAQHC010000346.1:0-12633 GCA_049288095.1 Alphaproteobacteria bacterium
CTCCAGCGTGCGCTCGAACGACAGCGTTTCGAGAAGCCGCGTGACGGCGGTGAGCCGCGCATTCAAGCCCGATGTCAGCACGGCCTGCGCTGCTGTGAGCCGCGCCGAAGCCGTGACCAACCGCGTGCGATCCCGCGTAATTGCGGTCTTGTGTTCACGCAGCTGACGCGCAAAGCCCCGCGTGAGCCGTTCGCTCGCGGCACCAAGCGAGCGGCGATGCGCGCGAACCACATTGGAAAGGAGCCCGCTTTGCACCCGGCCTGCAACGCGGTTGAACCGCGCTTCGGCAATTGCCGCGCGCGCGCGCAAAGCCTGTGGCAAGCGCCGTGATGCGATATCGAGGCGCTGATGCGCCTCGGCCAAGATCGCCTCTGGCCGCGGTAAAGCGCGCGAGAGTCCCTCAACTTCGCGCCGCCGCTCACCGATGAGGCGCTTAATGGCAAGCAGAAGTCGCCGCTGAAAATCGAGCGTTGCCGCAACGAGCTCGGCACGCACGGGCACGGCCATTTCGGCCGCAGCAGTTGGCGTCGGTGCACGGCGATCGGAGGCGAAATCGATCAGCGTGGTGTCGGTCTCATGGCCGACGGCAGAGATGAGCGGGATCGCGCTTGCTGCCGCCGCACGCACGACGATCTCCTCGTTGAAGGCCCACAGATCTTCGATTGAGCCGCCACCCCTCGCGACGATCAAAAGGTCGGGCCGCGGCACCGGCCCGCCTGGAGCAAGCTTGTTAAAACCCGCTATTGCTGCGGCAACTTCAGCCGCGGCGCGCTCACCCTGAACAACCACTGGCCACAACAGCACACGGCGCGGGAAGCGGTCCCGCAGGCGATGCATGATGTCCCTGATCACGGCGCCCGTCGGCGATGTGATGACACCGATCACCTGCGGCAAATAGGGCAAGGGCCTTTTGCGCGCTTGATCGAACAGACCCTCAGCGGCGAGCATTGTGCGCCGCTTTTCGAGCAGCGCCATGAGCGCACCCAGGCCCGCAAGCTCAAGCTCCTCGATCACCAGCTGATAAGCAGAACGCGGTGCAAAGGTCGTAATCCGCCCGGTTGCAATGACCTCGAGCCCCTCCTCGGGCTTGATGCGCAACCGCCCCGCCTGCATGCGAAAGATCACGCCGTTGATCGCCGCGCGCTCATCTTTCAAATCGAGATAGATGTGGCCATTGGAGTGGCGCGTGACACGCCCGAGTTCGCCGCGCACGCGCACGCGATCAAACGCGCGCTCGAGTGTCGTCTTGATCGAGCCGGCAAGCTGGCTCACCGTCATTTCGGCGAGATTGTCTTGCGGCTGAGGCGCTGTGGGCGCTGGGGCAAAAAGATCCGTCATTGCCGATCAGCATAACCGATTTGCGCCAAAACGCGTTACTCCCGTTTCACGCCTTGTGAAATTCCCGAGCGTGCGCCTCGTCAAGGGCTTGCCTTACAGCCCCATGCGCGGCTAGGAACAATATGGCATCGTAAGCTTAACGCCGATGCCCTTTCGCCTCTTTATGGTTCAACAAGCGGATGAGTTTCCCCGTGCCTTCTTCAATGCGTTCGAAGCCTTACCGAATCGGCCGAGCCAAGACCGGACTTGGCCTCTTTGCGACTGATACGATCAAGCGCGGCACGCGCATCATTCGCTATATCGGCAAGAAGATGACCAATGCGGAAGCCGACAAGCTCGATACAAAGTACGTATTCGAGCTGAATTCGCGCTATTCGATCGACGGCAAGTCGCGCCGGAACATTGCCCGCTACATCAATCACTCGTGCAAGCCGAACTCCACGATCGACATCTCGCGCGGCAAGATCTTCATCAAATCGATTCGCAGGATCGAGCCGGGGCACGAGATCACCTATAATTATGGGCCGGGCTACTGGGACGCCTTTATCAAGCCCAAGGGCTGCAAGTGCGACCCGTGCATCCATAAGCGGCGGCAGAGACGCAAGCTGGCGGCGCGGCGGCGCGCGCGGATGAAGGCCAAGGGCCTTTCCCGTTGAAAGCGCGATTTTCGCCTGGCGCCTCGAGCCCGCGAGCGTGCTAAAAGCGCCGAGGAGCGGAGCCTTCTGGAGGGGCCATGCATATTCTCGTCGTCGGTTCTGGCGGCCGCGAGCATGCGCTGGCCTGGAAGGCGAAGCGAAGCCCGCTTGTGACGCGCCTCACGTCCGTGCCCGGCAATGCCGGCATGGCCGAGCTTGGATCGTGCGCCTCGATCGATCCGACGGATGCGCCGGCGATCGTCGCATATTGCCGCAAGGAAAAGGTCGACTTCGTGATTATCGGGCCCGATGCCGCGCTCGCCGCAGGCGTCGCCGATGCGCTCGATGCAGCGGGCATCGCTAGCTTCGGCCCGACGCAAGCCGCTGCGCGTATCGAAAGCTCGAAGAGCTTTGCTAAGGCGCTCTGCGCCGAGGCGGGCATTCCGACATCCGCCTCGCGCGTTTTCACGAGCGCATCCCCTGCCAAAGCCTATTTGCGCGAGCTTCCTCCGCCTTATGTCGTCAAAGCTGACGGGCTTGCGCTCGGCAAAGGCGTGATCGTCGCCCCGACCCTGGGCGAGGCCGACAAAGCCATCGACGACATGCTTGGCGGCGCGTTCGGTGCGGCGGGCAAAGAGATCGTGATCGAGGAATTTCTCGATGGCCAGGAAGTAAGCTTCTTCGCTCTGTCGGACGGCGAAAACGTTCTGCCCCTCATCGCTGCACAAGATCACAAGCGCGCCTTTGACGGCGATCAGGGCCCCAATACCGGCGGCATGGGATCCTATTCGCCGGTGCCGGTTTTTGGAGAGGAGGCACGCGCGCAAACCCTCACGCGCATCATGGAGCCGGCGATTGCAACGCTCGGGAAACGCGGCACGCCCTATCGCGGCGTTCTTTATGCCGGGCTGATGATGACCAAATCCGGCCCCAAAGTCTTCGAGTTCAACGCGCGGTTCGGCGACCCCGAATGCCAGGTGATGATGGTCCTCCTCAAGAGCGACCTGATGCCGGCCCTGCTCGCCACGCATTCCGGTACGCTCGATCACGAGCGGCTCGAATGGCATGACGGCGCTGCGATGACGGTCGTCATGGCGACGCGCGGCTATCCCGGCGGTTACGAAAAAGGCTCGGTCATTCGGGGTCTTGACCGCGCGAAGGCCCACGCGGGCGTCACGGTCTTTCATGCCGGGACAGCCATGCGCGACAGCAATGTCGTTGCGAGCGGCGGTCGCGTGCTTAACGTCACGGCGCGTGGCGCGACTCTGCGTGAAGCGCGAGAGCGCGCCTATGGGGCCATCGGCGACATCGATTGGCCGGAAGGCTTTTACCGCCGCGACATCGGCTGGCGTGCGCTCTGAAGCGAGCGAGCGGCGGCCGCCTTAACGAGGCGTAAACCATTGAGGCAGACCCCACCAACTGCGGCCTAGGAACTCTCGCGCAAGCCCTTTGTTAATGCGCGTAAGGTTACGTTTGCCCATCAAACGCGCGGCAAATTGCGCGGGCCAGCAAGAGATGGGCGGGAATGGCCGCACGGGGCAAGCGTTCCGGAATCGCATCGCCAGCGACATCGATCGATGTCGCCTCCCCGTTGCCGCGCCCGAACGATGACGACTTCGTAGCGAGCGGCTTTGCCATTGTCGACATTGATCGCAATGGGCATATCATTGCGCAATCAACCCCTCTCATTGCGCCATCGAATGGCAAGAGAGGCGGGGTCTCTCTGTTCGACGCTCTTGTGCGCCAGGATTTGCCGGGGCTCAAAGCAACACTCGAAGCCAAGCAATCGGTATGGCTCGATCTTCGGCTCGCCAATAAGCCTGATCGAAGATGCGTGCTTCGTACCTTCATTTGGCCGAGCGAGACAGGCGGCGCGCGCCTCTATGTACGTGAGCAATCCCTGCAGGAACGCCGCGTTGCCGACGCCAATCAGGTAGAGGAGACCGTGCGTTTCGGCCAGTGGACGTTCGTCGTCGCGAGCGGCCATCTCGAAGCGACCAAAGGATTTTCTCGCCTCCTCGCCCCGGATGGAGCCCCCGCGCTCATCGACATCGCCTGGGTATTGAGGCATTGCGAGCTTAAGGAACGCCGGCGGGTGCTTCGCCAGATGGTCAAGGGTGCCCAGCGCGGTGAGCCCTTCTTCGTCAGGGCGCGCATCATCAGAGGCGATGGCGCGCGGCGCGTCATCGAAACCCATGTCGTGCCCGAAACCGATGCGCGCGGCCGCGCCGTTGTGTTGCGCGGCGTCAGCCGAGATGTGACCGAGCTTGCCATCATCGAGAAGGAGCTGCAGCGCCTTGATGCGCAGCACAAGCTCCTGATGAACTATTCGAACGACGTGATCTGTCAACTCGACTATCAAGGATCGTTCTTGTTCCTTTCGCCCGCGATCGAGCAGATCACCGGCTACAAGATCGAAGAGCTTGTCGGGCGCAATGTCTCCGAATTCGTGCATCCCGACGATATCGAATCCCTGCGTGCCGGCGCACGCCAAGCCAATTACAATCCCAGCGCACGCACCGATCAGTTCCGCATGCAGAGGAGGTCGGGCGACTATGTGTGGATCGAGTCGCGCGTCCGCCCGCTGATGGACCAAAAGGGCCAGAAGCGCATTGGTCTCATCGCGGTCATGCGCGATGTCAGCGAGCGCAAGATTGCCGAGCAGGCCTTGGTCAGCGCGCATGAGCGCGCCGAAATCGCTAATCGCGCCAAGACCAAGTTTCTCGCCAATATGAGCCACGAGCTCCGCACGCCGCTCAATGCAATCATTGGTTTTTCCGAGATCCTATCGCGCGAAATGTTCGGGCCGCTCGGATCGGCGCGTTACGGCGAATATGTGTCGCTGATCTTGGAAAGCGGACGGCATCTTTTGGAGCTCATCAACGATCTCTTGGACACCGCCAAGATCGAGGCTGGACGCTACGAGCTGGCGCGGGAGCCGCTCGACATCCAGGAGATCGTCGACGCGGCGCTCCGCCTCGTGCAGCGGCAGGCCGAGACCAAGGGCCTCACGCTCGTATCGGCGCCGATCAATATCGACGAGCCTTTGGTCGCCGATCAGCGCGCCATCAAGCAGATCATCATCAATTTGCTCTCGAACGCGATCAAATTCACGCCGACCGGCGGCAAGGTCAGCGTCATCGTTTCGCGCGATTCCGATCACTTCATCATTACCGTCGCCGATACCGGCATTGGCATCCCCGAAAAAGAGATTGGCCGCCTTGCCCGGCCATTCGAGCAGGTGCATCGCGACTTGCACATTGCGCAAGAAGGCACCGGCCTCGGCCTTGCGTTGGTCAGCTCGCTCGCGCGCCTGCACGGCGGCGATATCGAGATCAAGAGCCGTGAGGGCGAAGGCACGTCGGTCCTCGTGCGCTTGCCGCGCGCTCTTCCGTTCCTCGAAGAAGCGATCGCCGGCTAGAGACCACTAGCGGCGCGCGCGAAAGAACTCACGCAAGATCGCGCCGCAACGCTCGGGGCCCACAGGGCCCTCAACGAGCGGACGGTGATGGCAAGTCGGGTGATTGAACACGCGCGCGCCATGCACAACGCCGCCCGCTTTAGGGTCGCTCGCGCCATAAACCAATCGCCCAATCCGTGCAAGCGAAATCGCCCCGGCGCACATGGCGCACGGCTCGAGCGTAACGACGAGCGTCGTGCCGATAAGTCTTTCATTGCCGAGATCGCGAGCTGCTGCTCTGATCACAAGGAGCTCGGCATGCGCCGTCGGATCCTTAAGCTCCAAAATACGATTACCGCTTGCGGCAATGAGCGTCCCTGATGCATTAAACAGCGCAGCGCCGATAGGTACTTCGCCGCGCTGGCCACAGGCCTCGGCCTCTTTAAGCGCAACCGCCATAAGCTCGCTCAAGGGAGTGTTCATCTCATTCGGATTTATAGCAAAGAGATAATGTCGTATATCGGATGCGCGCTGGAGGCGCGCGTGCCGCCCTTGTAAAAGCCATCACATGACAGAGACAAATTCAAATACCCAAGAACGAATTGCGAAAGTGCTGGCGCGGCGCGGCGTTTGTTCGCGGCGCGAAGCGGAGCGTATGATCAGCCAAGGCCTTGTCTCGGTCGACGGCGTAACATTAACAAGCCCAGCCTTTAAGGTTGGCATCGGTGCAGATATTCGCGTTCACGGTTCACGCATACCGGATTTGTCGGAGCCCAGGCTCTGGCGCTATCATAAGCCCAAAGGGCTCATCACTTCGACGCGCGATCCGCAAGGCCGCGGCACGATATTCGATCATTTGCCGGAAGATATGCCGCGTGTCATGTCGATCGGCCGGCTCGATCTCAACTCGGAAGGCTTATTGCTGCTCACCAATGATGGCGAGATCAAGCGCCATTTGGAATTGCCTTCAACCGGATGGCGCAGGCGCTATCGTGCGCGCGTTTATGGGCGGCTCACGGAAGAAGATCTCAAGAAGCTCACTAAAGGCATAAGATGCGATGGTGAGATTCTGAAAGCCGAGGAAGCGATGCTCGAAAAATCGAGCGGCCAGAATTGTTGGATCATCGTGGTTTTGAAAGAAGGCCGCAACCGCGAGATTCGCCGCATGGTCGAGGCACTCGGCGCGCAAGTCAACCGGCTCATTCGTACAAGCTATGGCCCATTCCAGCTCGGCGGCTTGAAAGTGGGCGAAGTCGAACAAGTCAGCCGCAAGGTTTTGCGCGAGCAGCTCGGCAATGTGCTCGATGAGCCGCGCAAGGAACGGCCAAGGCATACGCCCAAGAGAAGCGATGCGGATCGTCGGCGGTAGGTTCAGCGGCCGCACGCTTCACGCTCCATCAGGCCAATCGGTTCGCCCAACTGGCGACCGCGTGCGCGAGTCACTGTTCAACATCTTGGAGCATGGCGATTATCCGCTCGCAGGAGCGCGCGTCATCGATTTGTTCGCCGGCAGCGGCGCACTTGGCCTTGAGGCGATATCGCGCGGTGCGGCTTATGCGTTGTTCGTTGAAGACGGCGCGGCCCCGCGCGCAGCAATCAGGCGCAATATCGAGAGCCTTGCCCTTACTGGCGCAACGCGCATCTTTCGGCGCGATGCGACCAAGCTCGGTGCCATTCCCGCTGGGATTACACCTTTTGATTTCGCGCTCGTTGATCCGCCTTATGATCGCGGCCTGGTTGTGCCGTGCTTGCACGCACTCGATGAAGGCGGTTGGCTTGCAAAGGGCGCAACGCTCGTTGTCGAGACTCGCGACAGCGAAACATTCGAGCTACCCACGAATTTCGAGCTTATCGACGAGCGCGTTTACGGTGAAACCAAGCTCTGGTTTCTCAAGCTGCGCTAGCGATTGCAGCAAGTTGCCCGTGGCGGTGGCGAAGCAGGATGCGCGCAAACACCGCGACAAACGGCGTTAGCGCGCCGGCTTCGACGTCGACGACGTCGGTCAACCGGCATGTCGTCTCCGACAATGGCTCGATGGTGATGCGGTGATCCCAGACGCGCGCGAGATCGCCGGAGCCCTTATCGTGCAGCACATAGCGCGGCAAACTCTCGCCAGGCTCGGGTGCCGGGTGCGAGACATTGATCGCCTGACGCCCCAGCGGCAGCCAGCCGAACGCCTTGACACTGACGATGTAAGTCGCGGGCATGAATTCGTCGGGGTAGACCTTCGGTTCAAGTGGCTCAAGCGCGAGCAAAGGCGCGACGACGCGCCTGAGCACATTCGGGTCGTGCACGGCGCGCCAAAGCTCTTCGGCGGCGACAGGCAATACGCTGGTGCGTGAGATGGTCGCCATTTGTGCGTGGACTCTCGCCTCTCTGCGGCTGTGTCTTCATGGTTCGACAAGCTCACCATGAAGAGGAGTTTCATCCCTCATCCTGAGCCTGTCGAAGGATGAGGGATTTGGCTCAGCGGCGGCCGAACAAGCGTTCGATGTCGGCGAGCTTAAGCTCGACATAAGTCGGGCGACCGTGATTGCACTGGCCGGAATGCGGCGTCTTTTCCATTTGGCGCAAGAGCGCATTCATTTCGGGCGGCGTTAAGCGGCGCCCCGCACGCACCGAGCCATGACACGCCATGGTGCTACACACCTTTTCAAGATTCTCTTTGAGGCTCATGCCTTCGCCCAACTCTTCAAGCTCATCGGCGAGATCGCGCACTAAGGATTGCGTGTCGCACGCACCAAGCAACGCCGGGGCTTCACGCACCAGCACCGCGCCCTCGCCAAACGGCTCGATTACCAGACCCAGCTCCTCAAATCCCTGAGCGCGCGCGAGAATCCTCTCGGCCGCGGCGCTTTCAAGCTCGACGACTTCGGGGATGAGCAGAATTTGGCGCGGCACGCGGCCCGCTTCGAGTGCCTCTTTCATATGCTCATAAACAAGGCGCTCATGAGCGGCATGTTGATCGACAATCACGATACCGTCTTCGGTCTGCGCAACAATGTACGTGGCATGCAGTTGCGCGCGCGCCTCGCCAAGGGGATACTCGGCACTTTCCGGCGGTGGGCTTTCAACGATTTGCGGCCGCCAGGCCTCGCGCGCGGGCTCTGCAAATCCGCGCGCGTGCGTTTCGAGCGGCGCTTGCATCGCAAGCGCGCCTTGCACATTGCGGGGCGCCTGATAAGGCGATGGCCCGCCGCCTGCCATACGAAGACTAGAAAGTGCTGCGCCCGCAACCGTTGTCGAGGCGCGGAAGCCGGCCTGATCAAGTGCATGCTTGAGCCCTGAAACGATGAGCCCACGCACCAAGCCTGGATCTCTGAACCGCACTTCGGCCTTGGCAGGGTGCGCATTCACATCGACGGCGTGTGGCGGCACATTCACGAACAGCGCGAGCGATGGGTGGCGATCGCGCGCAAGAAAATCGGCATAGGCACCGCGCACCGCGCCGATGAGCAAGCGGTCTTTCACAGTGCGGCCGTTGACGAACAGAAACTGCATTTGCGCCGAAGCACGGTTGAGCGTCGGCAAGCCGGCAAAACCTCTGACGCTCACTTCCTCGCGCTCAGCAATGACCGGCAGCGCATTCGCGGCAAAATCGGCGCCCATCACATCGGCAAGACGCGCGAGCAAGCCGGCTTCATCGGATGAACGGGCGACGAGCTTGAGCAAGGTCCGGCCTTCGCTGCGTAAGGTGAACGCAACCTCCGGCCGCGTCATTGCGAGGCGCTTGACGATATCGGAGACCGCCGTCGTCTCCGCGCTCGGAGACTTCAGGAATTTCAGCCGCGCCGGCGTCGCAAGAAAAAGATCGCGCACTTCGACCAAGGTTCCAGGCGAGGCGGCCGCGGGCATCGGGCCTTCCTTCACCCCACCGGTGACGCGTACTTCATAACCTTCGCCCTCCGCCGTGCGCGAGACGATGCGCAATTTGCTGACAGCACCGATGGAGGGCAGTGCCTCGCCGCGAAAGCCGAGGTGGCGAATGTCTACAAGGTCATCGCGCCCCAAGGCATCGAAGCCGAGCTTGGAGGTCGCGTGGCGCTCGGGTGCCAGCGACAAATCCTCCGCCGACATGCCGATGCCGTCATCGGCGACGGCGATGAAGGCCTTGCCGCCGTCGCTGACATCGACCGAGATAGAGCGCGCGCCGGCATCAAGCGCATTTTCGATCAGCTCCTTGACCGCACTTGCAGGCCGCTCGACCACCTCGCCGGCGGCGATGCGGTTGACCGTCGTTTCTTCGAGGCGGCGAATGCGCGCGCTCATCAATGGCCCTTCGAGACTTCAGGAACTAATATTGATCCTATCCGAGTCGCTTCAGCGAGTTCAGTTTGTCCCTCCCCCTTTGGGGGTGGTGAGGAGGGGGATTAGCCGAGGCAGAAGCCTTGTTGCGATCCCTCCCCTAACCCCTCCCAGAGGGAGGGGGACAAAAGTGAGCAGCATCAAATCCTCCCACACCCCCCACATCTCCGCGAAATCGTGGACCTCAGCTCCAGTCTCCTGAGCTTAGTCTGTCGACTTCATTTCCAGCATGTAGCGGCGGGCGAGCACCTTGCCCTCCTCCACGGCCGGCTGATCGAACGGATTCACGTCGATAAGCCGCGCGGTCAAGATCGTCTCGATCATGAAGTGCATGAACAGCGCGCCGAGCGCAGCCTCATTGAGGTGGTCGAGCGCGATGAGCCGGCAGGGCTGATTGTGCCCTTCGAATGTCTCGTAAGTCGCGCGCGCCTCGGCCATCACGAGATCGCCGATCCGCTTGTCCTTCAGGTAATCGAGCGCCGGGTCGCTGACCACTGCGGCGGGCACACGCGGACCGCTCCCCGCTTGATCCACCGTCATGATGGTGAATGCGGCGAGGTGCGGGCCCGCGAGATAAAACTGCAACTGGCTGTGCTGGTCGACGGGCCCCAGCGCGCGCACCGGCAAAGTGCCCCGGCCATCCTTGCCGAGGCTCTCCGCCCAAAGCTGACGGTACCAAGCGGCGAAACGCTCAAGCCGGTCCGAATAAGGCATCAGCACCTGAACATTGAGACCCGCCTCCGCAGCGCTCACCGAGAATGCGGCGCCATCAATCAGGGTCTCGGCTTTGCCGGCCCGCGCGTCGGCCAGCACCTGCGCGGCGCCAGCGCGCACGGTCTTCGCATCGAGGCCCATGAGCAGCGTCGGCAAAAGGCCGACAATCGAGAGGACTGAATAGCGCCCACCGATATCGGTCGGATGATCGAGAAGCGAGAGGCCGTGCACCTTCGCGAGACGCGTGAGGGCGTTATCCTTGGGCTCGCTCACGACGTGCACGAGCTTTGGAATGAGTTTCTTGTTGCCGCGAACAGCGATGTGATCGATTGCGGCAAGCGCCTGCATCATCGGCTCAGCCGTGCCGCCCGATTTCGACACGACGAGGTAATGCGTGCGGTCCACGGGCAGCGCGGTCAACAGGCGCGACATGGTCGGGCCGTCGGGGTTGTCGAGGAAATGGAGACGCGGCCCATGAACGGGCAAGAAGCTCGATGGCGTGTAGTAATCGTGGAGCTGAGCGATCGCCTGCGCGCCAAGGCTCGATCCGCCGATGCCGAGAACCACAATGTGCTCAGCCTCGCGGCGCAAACGTTCTGCGAGCGCAACCGCGGGCACAAGATCGGCGTTCTCCTCAGCGATGGAAAGCGCGTGCAGCTTGCCGGACTTCACTTCGGCAAGGACATCGGCAAGCGCACGGCGCGCACGCTCACGCGCCGCCTCGAATCCGGCGGGGCGGCCCTTTGCTGAGATCATTTGGCGAAATGCGCTCATATCCCGCGTTCCGTTTCCGATCCTCCCGGTAAGAGGAAAACGTTTGCGGGATTAAAATATCCCGTCGAGCAGGCGAGAATGCGTCTTGCCGATTGTCGGCTTCTTCTGGCCCTCGACCTGATCAGGAACGGAGCTGGAAGGCTGTGCCGCTTGGGCACTGGTATCAGCGCGCTGTTGGTTCTTGGCACCCGATTGCTGCCGTTCGATGCGGATCGATTCGGCACCGGCATTAACCTGCGCGTTGACAGTCGGCGTTGGCGTCGCGGTCCAGAAGATCAGCCGTTCGGTCAAGTCCGGCGACTTGTCGACAAGGCCGGCATATTCCTGATCGATCACGGCGCGGATCAAAGGATCGGCATATTCGGCGCCCGCCTGCGCGACGAGCGCGCGCTCGCCCGGGCTCGCGGCTTGAGTGCTCGCACCGCCCTTGCCGACAAGCGCGGACTGCGCATCGGCCGCCGTGTCCGCCTCATCGTTCTTCTCGCTCGGCGCTGGTGGTTTGAGCGAATAATCCGGCGGAATGACGAGCGGCGCCTTAGTTACGATGTTGAATTCATCGGGGCTCACTTTCGCGCTACCGAGAGCGCGGCCAAGTCCACAGCCGGACAGTAGAGCCGCGCCAAGCAGGAGAAGCGCAGGTAAAAGCAGGGCGCTCGAAAGCCGGTCAAAACGCATGGAGCCTCTTTTTGCGCCAGGGCTTAGGGAGGCGCGGCCTTTCGATTAGCAAAGAACGCGTCCCAAGCCAACATGATCATCCCGATCGTGATGGCCGAGTCGGCAACGTTAAAGATCCAGGGAAAGCCGAGGCCGCTGAAATCCAGGAAATCGAACACGCGGCCGTGAATGATGCGGTCGATCACATTGCCGAGTGCCCCGCCGATCACGAGGCCCATGCCGGTGCCGGGCCAGATGCGATCCGTTTTCAAGAGCCAGCTTGCGAATATCGTGGAAATGATGAGGGCGAAGACGATGAGTCCGATAGAGCCCCACCGGCCGCCATCATTAAGCAGCCCGAAGCTGACGCCGTGATTCCAGACGAGTGTCAGATTGAAGAAGGGTAGAAGCCGCACCTGCTCCACCGCCTCAAGATGAACGACGTTTACCATCAGCCATTTAGTGAGCTGATCGAGCAAGATGATTACGGCTGATATCGCAAAGCCGAGCTTCGGCACGCGGCCCATCGACATCATGCTCTCTCCATATGCTCGACCGCATCGTTGCAGCGATCGCACAAAGTGGGATGCGCTTTGTGCGTGCCGACCTCTTCGAGCACGCGCCAGCAACGCTCACACTTTTCGCCTGCGGCCTTGCGGAATTCAATCGCAACGCCCGGCACTTCATCAAGCCGATAGGCCGATGCCGGCGCCTTTGCGGCGGGCGGCGCAACCGTGAGCGTTGACGTGATCGTGATCTCATCGAACTTCATGCCTTGGGTTGCGGCGCGGATGGCCTCATCCTCGACATAC
>JBAQHC010000347.1:0-2223 GCA_049288095.1 Alphaproteobacteria bacterium
TAGCCGGGAGTCAGCGAATAGCTGATTAGCTTGTCGTCCTTTTTGTAGAAACCGCGCGTGCCCTGGCCGCGCTCGAGCGGATATTTCTCCTTGAGAATGCCCTCCTGGTCGGAAGCGGCGAGCACACGGCAATTCGCATCCAGGATCATCACGCGCGCCTTGGCCTTCTCGTGCTCCTCAAGCCCGACGCCCGTGACGACCGTTTTGGCTTGCGGCGCCCAATCGAAGAAGATGCCCAGAACGCCGATAATCTCGCCATTGGTTTCGCCGCCTTTGCGGATCGCGGTGGCGTAAGTGGCGACTGCTGAATTGCCAAGCAGCGAATTGACTGCGACATCCGCGACCGCGAAATCGTCGCCGCTTTTGGTGTGCATCGCTTCCTTGAACCAAGCCTCGCCCGAAACATCGGCGCGTACGACGTCGGGATATTTATCGGGCTTGCCGTTGGCAATGACCTTGCCGCGCACGCCTACGATCCAGAGGTCGAGGTAAACCGTGTAGGAACGCAGAATTGTCGCGAGCCGTGAGGCGGCATAGGTGCGGTTGTTCTCTATGGGCTCTTCCGCGGCGGCTACAACGGCGCTGTCGGTTGCCCACCAGCGCACATCGCAGGAGCGCTCATAAAGATTGCGGTCGATAATCTCGATGATATTAAGCGCGAGATCGGTGGCGCGCGCCCCGCGAAATTTGTCGATGATTTCGGCCATTACCGACGCGTTGGAAGAGATGGCAGTCTTCAATTCTTGGGAAACGCGCGCGATCTGATCGGCAACGCCGCCCATTTCCTCGGCGACAACGGCGAACGCGCTGCCTTCATTGCCGGCATGCGCGGCTTCGATGCGTGCGTTCAGCGCGAGAAAACCGGTATGACGGGTGATATGATCGATCTGGTCGATCTTTTCGTTGGTGACCCGCACCACTTCGCCGGTGAGCTTGATGATGTCGTCTTGCATGTCGCGGGCAGCGCCGGGCGCGGGTTGGAGTAGGTGTGCAGTGCATACTTTCTGCCACGGCAGATAAAGATTTCGCAAAAGTGCCGGCAAACATGGTTGGGTAAGATCGATGGGATCTGTTTCGGCTGTCCACCAACATATTGCGGCTCGGGGGGTGAAGGATCGCCAACCCTTGTAAGGCAATTTTAAGATCAGTTACCCGCCAGCGTCTGCGGCCTGAAGAGATAGTAGCCGCCCTCAGGTCGAAGGACCATCTTTCCGGCCATTTTGGCGATATTCGTGAGCGATGCAGCCATCGCCTTTGGCGTCGTCATATCAAATGCGACAGCCGCATTCCTTACCCGGCTTACGAGGGTCAGGGCGTTCTTGTTCGCGAGCCACTTCATGGTCGTGCCAGAGAACGCATTCAGATGTTCAAGCGGCTGGATCGTCATGAACGCCTCCTCGTTGCTGCCGGCTCGGTAGCCGTGCAAGGAGCGATCGAACGGAGACTCCTTCGGCATTCCTGTCGAGACCAGAAGGCTGCGGAGGCGACCGCGAGACGGCACGGCGGCCTTAAAGAGACTCCCCGTCGACGCAGCTAGCCTGCCGAACTCTCGACCGGGCTCGCTCAGATGCTCGAGAACCTGTTCCGTGTGGACGATGTCGAAGCGTGTATCGCCGATTTCGCTGTCGGCGATGATTTTGACGCCGATCTCGGCTGCGGCGCGTTTCTTTTCCTCGCCCGTCTCGGTCGCAAACACGGTTGCGCCCAAAGCGCGCGCCACGCGCGCCCACCGGCCATAGCCAGATCCGTAATCGAGAAATGTAATCTCGCTCGGGTGCTTTCCCGTGATGCGGAAGAGCACCGCGAGTTCGCCGGCAATGCGGTTGAAATTGTCGATTGTGAGCCGCTGCTGCTCCAGCGCCCTCAAATAGGATGGCTCGACCATCCTGTTGTAGACGTAATCCAGAACGTCATTGTTGGGCACGTGGAGCTGATAGATGAGATCACAGGTCTTGCACTCCGCAACGTCGAAATCCGTGCCTTCGAAATAGGACCAATCGACTTTGCCCTGGGAGTGATAATGGCTGGCGATGAGTCCCCTGACGGGATCCGCGGTTAGCGGGCAGCTGTAGACGACGCTGACATCCGCGCCCCCGCAGACTGGGCAAGCCGTCCGGCCTACAAAATAGGTTGTGTTTATGCGCGCTGCCATGGCCCGAAATAGCTAAAGCGTTCGTTCAAATTGGCTCCCCGGGCCGGACTCGAACCAGCGACCCAGCGGTT
>JBAQHC010000348.1:0-6593 GCA_049288095.1 Alphaproteobacteria bacterium
ATGCCCACTTGGATAAGGATCTCGGGCTCGATAGCCTGGGCCGCGTCGAGCTCATCGCCCGGCTTGAGCAGGCTTTTGGCGTGCGCGTCGCCGACACGCTGTTCGCTGAAGCCGAAACATCACGGGATCTCGTCGCCGGAATATTGAGGGCGCGGCAAGCGATCGAAACGCTGGATGTCGCTCGCATCGAGACGCTGGAATTGCCAAGAGCACTCTCAGCTCCGGACAGCGCTGCGACCTTGATTGAAGTTTTGGAGTGGCATGCTGCGCGCCAGCCGGAGCGACCCCATGTCGTGCTCTCCGACGGCGAGCGGGAAGAAGCGCCGATCTCTTATGCGCAGCTTGCACACCGGGCGAAGATATTTGCCGCAGTGCTTAAGAAGCGGGGCCTTCAAGCGGGCGAGCATGCGGCGATCATGCTGCCGACCGGCGCAGATTTCTTCATGTCTTTTTTTGGCATTCTCTACGCTGGCGGGGTTCCTGTGCCGATCTATCCGCCATTTCGGCTTGCCCAGCTAGAGGAGCATCTAGAGCGCCAAGCGCGCATACTTGATAATGCGGAGGCCGCGTATCTTGTAACTTTTGAGCAGGCGGGCCGCGCCGCCGCTTTCCTTAAGGAGCGCGTGGCAAGCCTCCGGGAAATTCTAGTTTGCGAGACGCTGCAATCAGAAGGAGAGATCGCTGAGCTTCCAAGTCTGACTGTGGGGAGCGTGGCCTTTCTTCAGTATACGTCGGGCAGCACCGGCGATCCAAAAGGCGTCATCCTCACGCATGCGAATCTGCTTGCGAATGTCCGGGCCATGGGCCACGCCATGCAGGCACGCTCGTCAGATGTCTTTGTCAGCTGGCTGCCGCTTTATCACGACATGGGGCTGATCGGCGCGTGGTTCGCCAGCCTTTATTATGCTGTTCCGCTCATCGTGATGAGCCCGCTGCAATTTCTTGCGCGACCGGAGCGATGGCTTTGGACGATGCATCGCACCAGAGCAACGGTAACGGCCGCGCCGAACTTCGCATTGCAGCTGTGCGCGAGCCGGATCCCCAACGAGCGCCTTCAGGGCTTGGATCTTAGCTCCTTGCGGCTCCTGGTGGACGGATCCGAGCCAGTTACGCCAAGCACCATCCGGCACTTTACGGAAAAGTTTGCGCCGTTTGGTTTTCATCCCGAAGCTCTGGCGCCCGGCTACGGGCTAGCCGAATGCGCCGTTGGTCTCACATTGCCGGCTCCCGGCGAAGGTGTCGTCATCGACCGCATTGAGAAGCAGACCTTTTTCTCTCGTTCGGTTGCCGTCCCCGCTCGGGATGAAGCGGCTCCAACTCTGGAGTTTGTTTCGTGTGGACGGCCGTTGATCGGCCATGAAGTCAGAGTCGTGGACGAATCCGGCAGGGAAGTGGCGGAGAGAACGGAAGGCCGCCTGCAGTTTCGTGGACCGTCGGCGACATCTGGCTACTACCGAAACCCTGAAAAGACGCGGGGCCTCTTTGTCGACGGATGGCTCGACAGCGGCGACCTTGCCTATATCGCCAATGGCAACGTCTTCATCACCGGGCGGACGAAAGACATCATCCTGCGCGCGGGCCGCAACATCCATCCCGCCGAAGTGGAAGCAGCACTCGAACAACTGGCCGGAGTTGAAACGCATGGCACGGTCCTCTTCGGGGCACCGGATCCTTCAACTGGCACAGAGCGGCTCATCTTGATCGTTGAAACGCCGCTTGTAGATGAGCCCTCACGCCGATCACTTCGCGCTGAGATCGAGAGCATCTCATCAAACATCCTCGAACAGCCGGTGGACGAAATCATCCTGGCCAAGCCGGGCACAATCCCCAAAACATCGAGCGGCAAGATCCGGCGCCCGGCTATCCGAGATGAATACTCGGCGGGCCTCCTATTAGCGGAGCGCCGCGATATTGGCTTTCAGCTCGCGCGGCTAAAGCTCGTGGCAGCAAAGGCACGTGTGCTGCGCACCGTGCGCAAGACCGATGAATGGCTCTATTCCCGCTATTGGTGGTTGATTGTGATCCTTGTGGGCGCCATCATTTCGCCCTTGGTCCTCGTTCTGCCGCGTCTCAAATGGCGTTGGCAGCTCATGCACCTCGCATGCCGCGCGGCGTTATTGTTCATGGGCCATCCTCTATCCGTGAAACGGGAAGGACCGGTCCCCGGAGTGCGTGCCGTGGTCGTGTCAAACCATTCGAGCTATCTCGATCACATCGTCCTCGCAGCGATTCTCCCCGGAGAGCTTTCCTTTGCCGCGAAGAATGATCTCGCGCCACGGCTGTTTGAAGGCACGTTCCTAAAACGTCTCGACACGCTGTTCGTCGAGCGCTTCGAAGCCAAGGGCGGGCTTGCCGATACGGCGGAGGCGGTCAAGAAAGCAAATGCGGGCCGGCTGCTCCTCTTCTATCCGGAAGCAACGATCATGAGAATGCCGGGTCTTCTCGACTTTCGATTGGGCGCATTTCTGGTCGCCGCGAAGCTCGGGATACCGATTATTCCCGTAACGATCACCGGCACACGCTCAATCTTGAGGCATGACCAGCGCTGGTTCCCGCGCAGAGGGCGGATCTCGGTGCATATTGGCCGTCCAATCCTGCCAAAGGCGGATGGCTTTGATGCCGCTGTCGAACTCAAAAATGCTGCACGTGCCGAGATCCTCGCTCATTGTGGCGAACCGGACATTGCTGAAGAGGCGCCGGTCTTCTGATTCTGGGCCGATGGTGCTGACATGAAAGACTGGAATGTAGTTGTCACGCTCTATCAGGAGGAAAGAGCCGTTCGCAGGGCTCGCCGGATCTTGCATAATCTCGGGGAAGTCGCGACGACGGAGTTCCACAATGTGCTCGTCATGCGAATTGAGAACATTGATGGGTTTGTGCGCGATCTTTCAGCAATGATCGATGCGGAGCCGGGCATCCAGAATGACATTTCGCGTGTGATAGCCTGTAGCAACACGTTCGATTTCGCCGATGCCAAGGAGTTCGAAGAGAAGGCCCGCGAGACCGCGCTTTCCTGGGCGCCGCGGCTGCTGGGACGAACCTTTTATGTCCGGCTATATCGCAGAGGCCTGAAGAGCAGTCTGGTAAGTCCCACGGAAGAGCGCTTCCTGGATGAAGCGCTTCTCGCCGCTCTCGAGAAGGCCGGCTCGCCCGGCCGAGTTCGGTTCGAAGATCCGGATTTTGTGATCGATGTCGAAACCGTGGGACATCGCGCGGGCATGTCGCTGTGGACCCGCGAAGATTTGGCGAAGTATCCCTTCCTCAGGATCGATTGAAGCAATGGCATTTGCGTTGAATCAAGGCGATCGCTGTCTAAAGCGGATGTGATCATTCATGATCTGAGGCCGCAGCGTGTTCAACCGTCGCCAATTGATAGGACTTATGCTGATGCCAACTGCCGCGTTCGCACGCACTGACAATGTGATCAAGCTGCCGCAGCCGAACATCCAAAGTGGCGGCGAACTTATCGAGGCGCTGAAGGCACGGCGCAGCACACGCTCGTTCTCGCCTCGAGCGTTACCGCAAGACGTGCTATCTACGCTCTTGTGGGCCGCGTTCGGTATCAATCGCCCGCTGACGGGAGGGCGTACGGCGCCCTCCGCTCATGGCTGGCAGGAAGTTGACGTATATGCCGTGCTCGCTGATGGCGCCTATCGCTACGACGCCAAGGCAAACGCCTTGGCGCGGGCGGCGGACAAAGATCTGCGTGCGTTCACCGGCATGCAAGACTTCGTGGCGACTGCGCCGCTCAATCTTGTCTATGTCGCCGATTTCGCGCTGATGACCGGCGCGAGCGAGGAAGATCGTACGTTCTACGCATCAGCCGACGCCGCCGTCATTGCGCAAAACGTCTACTTGTTCTGCGCCGCGACCTGCTTGGCGACTGTCGTGCGCGGCCTAGTGGACCGCAAGCAGCTGGCCCCGGCTCTGGGACTGCGACTGAAGCAACGAATCGTGCTCGCGCAGACGGTTGGTTATCCAGCGTGAGCGACGCCGCATGGTGTAGCCCGGTTAGGTCAGCGGCGTAATCAGGACTCCGCCCACTCCATCCGAATGTTCGGTCATCTCGACGCGGGCGATTCCGAACTGCTCGATCACCCAGGCATTGGTGCGCAGATGCCGTGTCACTCGATGCACGGTGCAGCGCGATGGACGATCGGCAAACGCGGCAGGCAACAGTAGCTGATCGCCCAGATGCGAGTCGAGCGCGGCAGATGAAGCATTGAAGGCGATGGCGCCGAACGCGGCCTCTTCGGCCACCTCCTCGGACGGGCGGCCTCGGCGGCCGATCGCTGAAAAGCCGGCGGCGCAATGTTCATATTCGGCGCACAGGAAAAGTCCGGCCCCTGCGCTCTTTGCTTCGACGCAAATTGCGCCGATGTCGATCGGACAGCCGAGGTGCTGAAGCAGCACACTCGCGCGCGTGGCCATGCGCTCGGCAATGTGGCTCGGTAAATTCGCCGCGACCGCGCGCCCGTAAAGCTTCACGAGCGCACCCCGCGTCTCCAATTCGAAGGCAGACAAACGTGTTTGACTGCGCGGCCGGCCTTGCAGCTTTGCGCGGATGCGCCCCTGGCCGGCTGGATACCATCCCCATGCTTCCAGTTCGAGCTTGGCGGCAACTCCCATCCCACCGAGTGACCTAAGCCAGACATCGCGCAGATAGTCGAAAGGCGGGCTCATAGGATTGTGGGTCCCGCCATCGACAATGATCTCGCTCGGCCCGTGCGCAAGCGCGAGCGGCACGAGCACTGTCTGCATGACGAGGCTCGTGGCGCCCGCGCTGCCGCCAGGCCGTGCAGCTGCGACATCGAAGTGATAGGCGCCAGCTTGAACGGGTCGCCGCGGCGCGAAGGTCAGTTGTTGACTTCCTAGAAGATCGCCTTCGAGGTCCGCGGCGCACAGTGCAGCCGCAGCACGGACGCTTGTAACGTGCTGAGCGGCAAGGCCGGGGACGCGGCGCCCCGCCCGTATGTTCTTGAAGTGCACGGCTCTGCTTGTGATTGCGGCGAGGCTGACGGCGGTTCGCAGGATTTGACCGCCACCCTCACCGTGGCTGCCGTCGATCTCGAGCGGCTCAATTTGCGTACGGAGAACCATCGAGATTCCAATCGGGCGAGAACGCCTGTTGCGACGGGTTGTCCCAAACATGGTTGCTGAGGGAGGCCGACATGTTGATCCGCATCAAACAGCAGGACCTTTCACGCTGCCAGAATGCGATCGCCAATTTCGAGCATTGAAAGTGACGCCGCTCATTCACCCCAGGCTCGTCAACGATCCGTTTGGAGATCCCGGACTGTTTCTGGAGTTCAAGTTCCAGCGGCAGGCAATGCTTTTCGATCTCGGTGATCTTTCCCCGCTCGCGCCGCGAGATCTTCTGCGCGTGAGCGATGTCTTCGTATCGCACGCGCATATGGACCACTTTTCCGGTTTTGACCGCTTGCTGCGGATTTGTCTGGGTCGAGACAAGAGACTGCGGCTCTACGGGCCGCCGGGCTTCATCGACAAGGTCGAACATAAGCTCGCCGCCTACGATTGGAATCTCATTCATAAGAATCCGAGTGTTTTCACGATCGAGACATTCGAGCTTAGGCCGGATCAAACGCTATCAATTGCTGAATTTTCTACGAACGCCCAGTTCCGCCGTTCTGAAGTCGGATCGCAGCAGGTCAGAGACGGTGTGCTTCTCGATGAGAGCGGCTTCCAAGTGCGGGCAGTGACGCTCGATCACGGCATTCCAAGCCTCGCCTTCAGGATTGATGAGCCATTCCACGTCAATGTCTGGCGTAACCGGCTTGCGGAAATCGGGCTTGGCGTTGGGCCTTGGCTCAAGGATGCCAAGAGCGCGATCATTTGCGGCGCGCCCGACAATACCGAGCTTCATGCCATCTGGTCCGATGAAGGCAAAGTTCGCGAAGCGCACCCAACGCTTGGCCTGCTGAAAGCCGGCGCAATCACTCTGACGGCCGGTCAGAAAGTGGCCTACGTCGTCGATACAGTCTTCACGCCACAAAATGCGGACAAGATCGTCGCTTTCGCACGCGCGGCCGACATTCTCTATATTGAAACGACATTTATGGACGAGGACGTTGCGCGCGCGAGCGACCGTTATCATCTCACTGCCGGTCAGGCAGGAGAGATCGCTCGGCGCGCAGGCGTTCGTAAGATCGTGCCGTTTCATTTTTCGCCGCGCTATCTTGGCCGAGAGGATCGCTTGAGGCAGGAGGCGTTGGAAGCATTCGTAGGAAAGGCTGAGGCTCTCGAGCCTGCCGGCCCGATACCTTCATCGCTCGATTGAGGACAGTCATGACGCTCAAGCTCACCACAACAGCACTCGGTCAAGGGGCAACCATACCGGCGAGATACACTTGCGACGGGGAGAATTTGTCGCCGGCTCTTGACTGGTCAGGCGCACCGGCAGGAACCAAGAGCTTCCTTCTCGTGTGCATCGATCCCGATGCGCCCTCCGGCACCTTTCACCATTGGGCGGCGTATGACATTCCCGCGGACCGGTCAGGATTAAGGGAAGGCATTGAGAGCCACGCCCCGGATATCAAGCAAGCCGTCAACGATTTCGGAGATCGCGGCTATTC
>JBAQHC010000349.1:0-4561 GCA_049288095.1 Alphaproteobacteria bacterium
AGCGTTCACCGCTCATTATCGATGAGGCGGACATTCCTGCCTTGCGCAAGGCGCTCGCCGGGACCCCTAAACTGAAACGTTTGCTCGAAAAGCTCCTCAGCCGCTAAGCTTGGCAAGTTCAAAAATAAGAGCTGAGTGCACGCCCCATGAGTATCAAGCCGCCGTTTCGCGCCGACCAAGTCGGCAGCTTGCTTCGCCCTGCGTCTCTCACCAGAGCGCGCAGTGACCGCAAGGCAGGAAAGCTCAGTGCGGCGGAGCTTCGCGCCGAGCAGGATGCCGCGATCAGGGCTGCCGTCGCGAAGCAGGAACAGATTGGCCTCCAGGCGGTAACGGATGGCGAGATGCGGCGCGATTATTGGCATCTCGATTTCGTGCGCCAGCTGGATGGCGTTACGATCACACAAAATCCTGGGCTCAAGTTCGGCCTTGCTGATGCCGAAGAGCAACCGCCGATCGCGCAAGTTGCGGGCAAGGTGCGCTATGCGCGGCCGATCATGGTCGACGATTTCGCGTTTCTCAAGAACGCCACTTCGCGCATCGCCAAGATGACGATCCCATCGCCGACGATCTTGCACTTGCGCGGCGGCCGGAGCGCAATTTCGCGGGCAGCCTATCCCGATCTTGACGAATTTTGGAGCGATGTCGGCGCGGCCTACCGCAAAGAGATTACAGCGCTTGGTACGGCCGGTTGCACCTATTTGCAGCTCGATGATGTCGGCTTTTCCTATCTGTGCGATCCCAACTTCCAAGACACTTGCCGGCGCAACGGCGATGATCCGATGACGCTGCCGCAGCGCTATGTCGATGTCATCAACGCTGCGCTTGCCGAAAGACCGGCTGGCATGCGCGTTTCGATTCACACCTGCCGTGGCAATTATCGAAGCACATGGGTGGCGCAAGGCGGTTATGAGCCGGTGGCGGAGGTGATGTTTCAAGCCAATGTCGACGGCTTCTTCATGGAGTTTGACGACGACCGCTCAGGTGGTTTTGAGCCGCTGCGTTTTTTGCCCAAGAACAAACGTGCCGTGCTTGGCATCATCACCAGCAAATCGGGCACGATCGAGCGTGAGGATCAAATTCGCCGGCGCATCGACGAAGCGGCCAAGATTGCGCCGCTCGAAAATTTGTGCCTGTCGCCGCAATGCGGCTTTTCAAGCACTCATGAAGGCAACAAGCTTACCGAAGATGATCAATGGCGCAAGCTCGCGCTGATTGTCGATATTGCGCGCAAGGTTTGGGGCGATAATTGATTGCATTGCTATCGCATCGGCTGAGGGGAGCTCGACTGCGCATTAATTGGCTTGGCCGAATTGCGCTTCTCGCGCTCTGGCCATTGGTTGCAATCGCTAGCTGCGCCGCGGTCGATCAGCCGGCGCCGCCTCATCCACTCGAGACTCTCATCGTGATTGGCGATGATGGTGTGGCTCATCCGCTCAAGGTCGAGGTGATGCGCACGCAAAAGGAGCTGTGGACCGGATTGCGGTGGCGCAAATCCATGCCGCAAGACCAAGGCATGCTGTTCGACCTCGGCGAGGTGCGCCAAGCTTACTTTACGATGAGCGACACGCTCATTCCGCTCGACATGCTGTTCATCGCGGCGGACGGCAAGATCGTCAACATTGCTGCGACGACGGTGCCCGGCAATGCGGGCCCCTATATGTCAGATGGACCGGTGCGGGCCGTTCTGGAGCTCAATGCCGGGGCTGCCTTGCGCCTCCATCTGGCTCCTGGCGGTGTCGTGCGCAACAAGCTCTTTGGAAACCTCGTCGCCGTAGCGCCCAACCCGCCGGCTCCGCCCGTGGGGCACTAGGGCAGGAGCCAGCGCGGAGCGCATTGCGCGACCGCCGAAATCTTCCTAACTATGGCGCGCCTGTCGGGGCGTAGCGCAGTCTGGTAGCGCATCTGCTTTGGGAGCAGAGGGTCGCGTGTTCGAATCACGCCGCCCCGACCAATCAAATCAAAGAGTTACTTCCGCAAATCTGACTGGGCGTTCGAGATGCAAGCTACGACGTCGTTGACCAAGCCGGCCCCATCGGACGCTGGTGGGCGCACGGCGCTCGTCCTCGGCGGCGGCGGGGTTTCCGGTATTGCCTGGATGATCGGCCTCATCGCCGGCCTGGCGGATGAAGGGGTCGATCTCCGGTCGGCGGGCCTGATGATCGGAACCTCGGCCGGAGCAACGGTCGGCGCGCAGCTCCGGAGCGGGCTCAGCACCGAACAGCTGTTTGCGCGGCAGGTCGACCCCGACCAACAGGCGCGTGAGATTTCGCCGCCATTCCGGCAGTTGATGGCAATGCTGGAGGCCTTCCGGCCCCTCGCTGACATCAGCGATCCGCTTGAGCGGCGGCGACGGATAGGAAGGATCGCTCTGGACAGCCAAACCGTGAGCGAGGCCGAACGCCGCGCCATCATCGCTGGCCGTCTGGCATCACTCGAATGGCCCGCCCAACCGCTTCAGTTCACGGCCATCGATGCCGAGTCTGGCGAATTGTGCATCATCGACGCCGATGCAGGCGTTGCGCTTGTCGATGCAGTGGCGGCGAGCTGCGCGGTTCCGGGGATCTGGCCGCCCGTAACTATTGCGGGTCGCCGGTACATCGACGGCGGTGTGCGGACCGCCGACAACGCTGACCTGGCCACGGGCAATGCGTCAGTGGTCATCCTGTCACCCATAGGCGGTGTCGCTCAAACGGGCGCCCCAAGCACGCTGACGACCGAGACCGTCAAGCTCAAAGACGCGGGCGCGACGGCCATTGCCGTCGAGCCCGAACCTGAAGCCAGGTCAGCGATGGGCCTCAACGCGCTTGATCCTTCGACGCGTGCGGCCGCCGCACAGGCCGGGCGCGCGCAAGGCCGGCGTGAGGCGAATAAGCTCGCTGACTGGGCGACCCGGGCAATCCCATGAGCTGGACTGCGGAAGGCCTAGCCGCGGGTACTCAAATCGCATACCGAAAGGCTTCGGGCTGAGTTAAGCTTAACCCAACCGCGCCAAAGAGCGCGAACACGAGACATGGGGGAAAGCCATGGCCGTCACCGGCTTCTACGCGCTGGCTATCATTGCGGTAATCGGAATTGTTGGTCCGGTTCTTCAGCGGTTGATTTGCGGAGAGAACGCAAAGGGCGCTGGTGCGCTTTCGCACGCCGCGTTTGAGCCGCGCCCTGCAATGAGTGCGCATTCTTCTTCATCGACCGACAAGCCAGCAAAATAGTTGCCGGGAGTGCAGCTTTCGCACTGCTTTGCGGTTGCGCGCACATCCGCGCCGGCGCGTCCGTGATGTAACCAACAGCCGTTCTCGGAGAACAATCAAGCTCACTGATCAATCACAATAGGGTCACAATCCGGATTCTATTGTTCTCGCTCTCAAGGGGAAAAGCGCTGCTTCAAAGCGGCGCGAGAGTGCGTGTCCACGCGTCAACTCATTTCAAGAACATTCTCGGAGGAAATACATGAATCGTATCTTGTTGGGCGCTGCTGTCGTGGCGGTTGCGGCATTTGGCTGTGCCGGGGCATTTGCCGCCGATGGCACGGCCTATATGGATCAATGCAAAGCCAATATCAAAAATGAGTCAGCACCAGCCGGCATGCAGGTCACTGACGCACAACGGCTGGCGCTGTGCCAATGCATCGTCGATAGCGGCGACCAAGCCGTGATCGATGAAGCGCTTGCGCTGGCGAAGTTGCCTATGCAGCAGCGGTTCCAGAAATTCGCGACTGCGAGCGATAAATATAAAACAACGAGCGCAGCTTGCCGCAAGAAGCTCAACTTCCCGGCACCGCCCGCCCCGCCGGCCGGCTCGACCGGAAGCCCGTAACTCTGACCAAAGACCAGAGCGGCCCTTGCATCCCTCGAAAGGCGAGGGCCGCCACTCATTCGGAGCACTACCTAGCATCACGCTTTCGCTTTTTGCGCGTGCGTTCGGTGGAGGGTTAAACAAAACTTAACACTTCCAGAGCGATCGAAATCGACCCCTTACAATCGCGAGTAAGTGCATCTTTCGGAAGAGATTTTGGCTCTATTCCTGCGTAATTGATAACATTACGACGCGCGGAGATAGCTCGAGGGAGCGCTTCCGCCACAGTCTGGACACAACTTTGTCCAGAAAGCGCCGTTAATCAATCGTTACACACCGCAGGTTGCGGCGCCACTAGATGCGCCTGAACGCGCGATTTTCGCGTCTGCGAATTTATAAATCACCTTTTAAATCAGCAACTTAAGTGGATCCCGGTGCATTGGCACGGTCGATGCAGTGAGGGGGTGCGCTTGGAGTTGAGGCGGGGTCAGTCACGCGTACCCGCGCTCTAGCCGCCAGACCCTTGGTCTGACGGGTGCGTAAGAAGGACCAAGGGGGGTTGGGTTTGGACCCTCTCAGTAACTTTCGTGGACATGAGGAGACAACAGTAATGACGAAACTCTCGTTGCTCGGAGGCGTCTCAATCGTCGCCCTCGGGCTAACTATCGGGACGGCGGCCTTTGCAACCGGCCCGTCGTTCGACACGACGATCGACCCGGCGGTCGGCGTCGGTAACGCGACTGACCACGGCACGGTCTCGGGCAGCAAC
>JBAQHC010000350.1:0-1544 GCA_049288095.1 Alphaproteobacteria bacterium
GTACCGGTCCGATCGTTATCGAAGGCGCGGCTGGCTTGCCGTATCGAGGGAAGCTTGGTGACAAAGGCGGCCACCGCAAGCAGGCAGACGGTGCCACCGACCATCAGAGTCCCGGGCGTGCCGACCCAGTTGGCGATTGCGCCGAATAATAGGCTGCCCAACGATTCGACGCCACGGCGCGCCATTACAAAGAAGCTCAGTACCCGGCCTCTTTTCTGGTCGTCGACCACGCTCTGCACGATGGTATTGCTCGATGACATCTGCATCATCAAGGACAAGCCCAGCACCAGGGCGATGATCAGAGCGATCGCCAGCAAACGCGAGAATGACAGAGCGAACAAGCCGACGCCGTAGAGACCACCGGCGACGACAATCATCTCAGCCAGTCCTTTGAGGCGGCTCCGCGACGCGAGAAATATAGCGCCTATCAGCGCGCCAACGCCGGTGGCGGACATGAGATAGCCGTAGGCGCGTGGGCCTCCGTGCAGGATGTCTTCGGCAAATACCGGCATGAGCAGCGTGTAGGATGCGGCGACAAGACTGACCGACGCGACGAGTATCAAGATCGCTCGAATCGGCACTGAAGCGAGCGTGTATGCGGCGCCTTCCGTGAGCGCTGCCTTGAGATTCAGCGGGCTGGAGGAGAATGTCTTTTCCGGAATTTTCATCAGAAAGAGCGCGCCTAAGACTGCCAGGTAACTCAAGCTGTTGAGCGCGAAACAAGGTCCTTCTCCGACCAAGGCGATCAGGACCCCGGCGACTGCGGGACCAATCAGCAGCGCGCCGTTAAAAATGAAAGAGTTTAAAGCAATGGCGTTGGGCAGGTCGTTTCTATCCTCGATGATGTCGACAATGAAGGCCTGACGCGCAGTAATATCGAAAGCGCTGACGATGCCGAGCAGCCCGCCGAGAACCAGCACATGCCAGACCGCGATTTTATCGGTGATCACTAGAACCGCCAACACCGCCGCTTGGAGAGCCGAGAGCGCCTGGGTGACAACCATGATGCGATGACGTTTGAGCCGGTCCGCCAACACGCCGGCAAATGGCACGAGCAGAAAGAGCGGGATGTCGCTGATAAATCCCACGACACCCAACATCAGCTCGGATCTCGTCAAGCGGTAGACCAGCCAACGCATGGCGATCAGTTGCATCCAAGTACCGATCAACGACACGGCTTGGCCGAAGAAGAAGAGGCGGAAATTTCTCGAGCCCAGGGCGCGCACGAGGAACTTGAGGCCTTTGGTTTCGCTAGGCATGAAATGAGTGTCGGTTATTTCGAACCTTAATTCGATCGCTTGAATGGAATGGCCGAGCTTATCACTACCGATAGAGCGCGACGCGCAAAGGTAATTACAGCGCGAGAAGCGAGATTTTCCAGCCGCTCGCTTGGCGCACAAAAACGTCGCGCTGGTGCAAACGCTTCGGCTGATCTTTCCAGAACTCGATTCCCTCGGGCACCAGCGGGTAGCCCAACCAGTGTGGCGGGCGCGGAATCATAAGTCTCTTTCAATTTGAGTTAAGAAGTCGGCTCGGCTATCCGG
>JBAQHC010000351.1:0-6225 GCA_049288095.1 Alphaproteobacteria bacterium
ATTGAATGGCCGTTGAACGTAGGATCGGGATCATCGGGAAGCGGGCGGCCGTCGGTGTAGATGCGCCTCACCTGCATATAAGCTTCCTGGATGAGCGTGACACGCCCCGGCGTGAACAAAAACTCGATGTCGTAGGGCATCATCATAACACCCGGCATGCCGGGAACTGCGCAGTTGGACGTCTTTGGTTGAGGAGCGGCCTTGCCCGCGCGCACTTGCTTATAGAAGGCAAGATAGTTGCCCTTCAGTGCGGGTTCTTCTTTAGCTGCGCCCATGGGTGAGAAATTTGGCGTCCAAATCCCCCGCCAATCAGGCAGGCCATTGAGCGAAGCGTAATCGACGTGCTCGGCCGCCGCCGGGTAAATCACCGCGCTATCGGGCGCCTTGGAGTCGTTCGCGGCGAGGGCTGGTAACACAGAGCATGCGAGCAAAAGTCCCGCCACATTGCCAATGCGCATCATTGTAGAGGCTCCTGGTGTCGGGAATTGCCCGATTTTTTTCACTGTTGTTTGAGAATTGTCCCGTCGACGAGGGTGACCTGAGCCAGCGAGCCGCCAGGCGCGCCGGTTCTCAGCGGGTGAATGATCATCGTCACCTTATCGCCAGGCTTGAGCGATGTGCGCTTCCAACCGACACGCATGAGATTGTTGGGGCTGGTCAGTTCGACGCTCCACATCTCGACCTCGCCGCCCGCCTTGGGAACGTTGATTTCGATCCAGGCGTGCGGATTGCTCCACTTGAAGGTCTTGATCGTGCCCTCAAGCGTAACCTGTTTCGTCATGTCGAACATGGCAAAGGAATGATGGGCGAGTGCAATTCCGCCGGCACCAAGCCAAAGCAACACGCTGAGGCAAATGACACGAACTTTCATGGCGACTCCTCTGGGCGTCGTATTAGTGTTCAACACTTAGGCTCATGGCGACTTGGGCTCCGGCCCCGCGGTGGCCCCGTTGTACGAAGTATTGGCGCTGCCGGGGCGTGGATCGGTTATGGTTTCGCCGTCTGCCTTGGTCAATTTATAGAACAGGCCAGCCTTGCGGCCGTCCCGCATTGGATTCACGATGATCGTTACGCGGTCGCCTGGCTTGAGCGTCGTTCGCTTCCAGCCCTGACGCGTCAGATTGTTCGGGCTGTTCATCTGAACGCTCCAAAGAGCGTCAGGCCCCGCCTCGCTCGGAACGTTGACCTCGATCCAGGCGTGCGGATTGGTCCACTCGAATTCCTTGACGGTGCCGGCGAGGGTCACCTGCTTGCCGAGATCGAACATGGCAAACGAATGATGAGCCAGCGCGAGGTCGGGCAACGACATCAACAGGCCGACTACGAGAGTCAATGGACCTAACTTCATTTTCGCCCCCTGCAAGCCTCGCGAAGATGCAACCAATCCATGTGATGCCGCTCGTCTACGGAGACGTGCCGCTCTTCGTCTTGTCTTTGCCTTCACGAGCTTGAGCCGCAGCTGCGCCGGCATCGGTTCCAGGAAGATGCTCATTGAGATTTGGCAGGCATTCGACCTCGCCAATATCGGTATGATCCTCGCGATTCCAGCGCTTGATGCTCTTCCACTCGCCCTTCCAGTTCTTCGGATCGGTCATCGTGTAGGCGATTTCCAGCGCCTTGCCGTTGTCGAGCATGCGAATGCGCTCGGTCATCTGAAATTGATCGCTGATCGGCAGACCACTATCGATCCAGTGCTGGTCGGGTTCGAAATATTTGGATTTAACGACAAGCGTGTCGCCTTCCCAATGCCCGATCGATTCGCCGTTATAGGTCGATATCG
The DNA here is from genome assembly GCA_049288095.1 of Alphaproteobacteria bacterium. Lineage (GTDB taxonomy): Bacteria > Pseudomonadota > Alphaproteobacteria > CAWBKL01 > CAWBKL01 > CAWBKL01. Next base: position 1,781 of record JBAQHC010000351.1, read on the forward strand.
CGAGATCGGGGTCGGTAAATTTCCGTCCGTCCAGATAGATGATCCTGAGGCTGTTCATGAAACCCGAGATCATATAGATCGCGGTCGGCTTTTGAATCATCGCGATCGGCCAAACGCGCGTCATGATCATCGGCATGCCGGCCGGATAGCATTGTCCGATTGTGTCGCGATAATCCTCGCCTTTCGCGCGTGCTTGAGCCGAGTCCTTCATTGCTTGTTGGCCGGCGGCATAGAATTTCGGATAGGGCGGGCCGAACATGAAATCGAGAAAGCCGCCGCTCAAATCAATGAACCAAGTTCCGGTTACGTCGAACGGTGCCGGTGGGCGCGGCTTGTTCAGATTGTCGGGTGCAAGCGCTCCGAGGTAGTCGAGGTGCTTGGGCACCATCTTGTCGAGTTGTTCCGGGGTCATCTTGGGAGGCCCCGCAGGGCGCGCCGGTGCAGCGTCCGCCGCTTTTGCGGGCGCGCTCACGGCCGGGACGTTTGCTGCGTGCGCGATATCAGCAACCGCGCAGAGCGCAAGAAATGCAATGATCGCCCGAGTTGTGCGATTGCCTCTTGGCCACATGGCCGTCCTCCCGCTTTGCTATTTTCTTGGGCGTGGAGTTTATCCGCCGCATCCTGAGTGTCCAGACCCGAGACGCGCCCCGAGTGTGCAAATGCAGCCTTGATGCTCCGGATCGTTCCGTAGACAAATGGAAAGGACTTCGGGGCCAACCAGCAGGAGGCTTTCTTTTTGCGAAGCAGCATGAGCAAGAAAAGGCGAAGATTGCTGGTCGGTGCCGCAGGCCTTGTGATCTTAACTATCTGTCTCGCAATCGCGTACTTTGCATATAACGCAAGCATGAACGCGCGGGTGCTTCGGTCAGACGCAGACACATTGCCAAATCAGAACTCATTAGTGCGTTTCGCGGTCGCTGAGGCGGCGCCTATTTATGCTCACAACTGTGCGGCGTGTCATGGCGGCAATCTCAAAGGTAAATCGGACCTGGGTGCACCCAATCTCACCGACAGAGATTGGATCTATGGTCAAGGCCGCATTGCCGAAATAGAAGAAACGATCACCTACGGCATCCGCTCGCACAACCCAAGGTCACGCAACCTCGCGGACATGCCGGGATTCGCTAAAGCAAATCCGGATGAACGTGCGAAAATGAATTCGCTTTCGCCGCCGCAAATCGATGATCTTGTCGGTTATCTCTTCGCCATCGAGAGCCGCGGCCCAAAAAATCCTGCGGCCTCGCGCGGCCAAGCGCTCTTCTTAGGCTCGGGCGGTTGCTTTGATTGCCACGGCAACGACGCAATGGGCGACAATTATGTCGGCGCCGTCAATCTCGCCGACAATATTTGGTTATACGGGGACGGCTCCGCATCCTCAGTGTTCGGATCGATCGCCCAAGGTCACGCCGGCGTTTGCCCGGCCTGGGTGAACAAGATCCGCCCGGCGGCGATCCGAGCGCTCGCTGTATATATTTACGTGCACTCGCGCGGCGCAAAAACTAAATCGGCTGGGGGCGCTTCTTGACCATGTTCTCTTGGGACGCGCATCCAAGGCGGGCGCTGATCCTGTGCGGGATCGGCGCGGTCATTGGATTGGGCGTTGCCGGGTTTGGCCTTTTCACTGCGAAAGGCACAGTTACGAATGTCGTGTCGCCCGAAGATGTTGCACTCGTCAACCAACGGCCGATCCTTCAGACCGACTACACCGCGCAGCTCGAGTCGCAATTCGCGGAGCCGCTGTCGCAAGCGACGCGGGCGCAGAAGCAGCAGGTTTTAAACGACATGATTCGTGAGGAGCTCTACGTTCAGCGCGCCCTCGAGCTCGACATGCCCGGCACCGATCCCGATACGCGCACGGCGCTGGTCGCTGCCGTCGAACAGCAGGCGGCTGCAGATGCAGCATCCAGCCAGCCTACGGAAGCCCAGCTGCGCGCTTATTATGCGGCTCACAAGGATAAGTATTCGTCCGACGGCAGAATAACCGTGCACGATTTGGTTTTTGTGCAGCGCGCCGCCGGTGATCCCGCTGTGCAAGCCGCCAGGAATGCCGTGGCGGCACTGAGGTCAGGCCAGCCACTGAACGCAGTTACGCAGAAGTTTGCCCTGAAGGACACGGGCAAGGTCAACGGAGAGGAATTCTACTTCGCCGCGCAGATCCATCTCGGCGACGCGCTGTTTCACGTCGCGCGGGGTCTTGCGACAGGGCAGGTGTCGGATCCTGTGTCCGCGCCCGATGGCCTGCACATCTTGGTGGTGGTGGGCAATCGGCCGCCGGTTCCCGAGAGCTATGAGACGGCGCGGGAGACCGTCGCCTCGGACTACAAGCGAGACTTGGCCGCACGCCTGCAGGCCGACGAAGAACGCTATCTGCGCGCCAAAGCGCAGATTCTGGTGAGGCCCGATTATCAATGAAGCTCCTCGCGCTGTGCTTGGCGATTGCGCTTGCGGCTTTCATTGCCGGCGGCAGTCAAGCTTGTGCTCATACACGCAGTGAAACGCATTCGAGCTGGCAGATCCTCGGCAGCACCGTCCACCTTGAATTCACGATTCCGGATCTCGAAACCAAGCGGCTTGCCGCAAAGGGCATCGAGTCGACAGCAGAGATCAGCGGCTATCTCGAGCGCAATCTAGGGGCGCTCTCCGAAGGTAAGCCTTGCGCTCGCAGCGGCCCAGCTGCTCCCGTTACTTCGGAGCCCGGATACAGGCGCTTTGAAATCACGTTCAACTGCACGAGCGACAAGGCCATTCAGGTTCATTCTTCGGCCTTCTTCGACCTCGTGCCCTCCCACACGAATTTCGCGCAGATCCGGACGTCTGACGGAAATTTCATCGAGCAGTTGATCACAATCGATCATCAGACACTCGATACGACAGCAAGCGCCCAAAGCGAGCTCCAGAGCGCCGGTTTCTTTGACTATGTGCGATTGGGCATGATGCACATCTTCACCGGCATCGACCATCAGCTCTTCCTGGTTGGGTTGATCTTGCTTTCGCGCAAGCTCCGCGATCTCCTATTCGTTGTCACCGGTTTTACGCTGGGCCATAGCCTCACGCTTGCGCTTGCTGTCACCGGAATCTTGAGGCCTCACGCCGAGTTCATCGATGCCTTGATCGGTCTCACGATCGCGTTGGTCGGCGCCGAGATCGTCGCCGAATCGACGCACCACGCAGCTGCGATTAGCCTCGGTGTTTTCACGCTCCTCACGTCAATGGCGATTGCCAATTTCTTTGGCTTTGTGTCCATGCCCACTCTGCTGCTCATTGGCGGTGCCTTGTTTGGATCGAACTACCTCATGATTGCGAGTCACGTGCGCGACGCAGCCCGCTTGCGCCTGGCTATTACGCTGATCTTCGGCCTCATTCACGGGTTCGGATTTGCAGCTGGTCTCCTTGAGATGAAATTGCCGACCGGGCGCATGGCCGAGCTTCTGGTCGGCTTCAATCTCGGAGTTGAAATCGGCCAGGTCACAGTCGTTTTGGCCGTCATTGGTGTTGGCGTGCTGCTCGCGCGCACAAGGCTGGTTGTTCTGCGCCCCGTGATGCGGGAAGTGGCCGCCGCATCGCTCGTCGCCATCGGGTTGTATTGGTTTATCAGCCGTGGCTATTCCGCCGCCGCTTAACACCGCACAAACCCAATTGCGGTTTGACAAGGCACCGCAAATCGGGTTGCAACACGGCCTGCCTGCGTTAGTATGGTCAGGCGCCGCGCCGACCACAAAAAGCCATGCCAACAACAAAAAGGGGGGACGAGTGATGAAAGATGCTCGATCGCGCTGGGCTGTGATCGCTATTGCCTATGCGCTCACGGCATTTGGCGTCTTACCCGCCTCCGCACATCACTCATTCGCAATGTTCGACAATGACCATCAGATCAAGCTCATTGGCACTGTCAAAGAGTTTCAGTGGACCAATCCACATGTCTACATCGAAGCGGATGTTCTAGACGATAAAGGCAACACACGCCACTGGTCGATTGAATGCGCAAACCCGGGCATCCTCAATCGCATCGGCTGGAAGTTCAACATGATCAAGCCAGGCGATCAGGTAAAGATGGTGATTGCGCCGATGCGTTCGGGACAGCCGGCGGCTTTACTCAAGGAAGTCGTGCTTCCTGACGGCCGCGTGTTCAGTAATGGCGGCCCGGCCGGCCCGGCGAAAATTCACTTCTGAAAGACCGACAATCATCTCGAGCGACTTACCGAGAACAGAATGCGTTTCAATCGATTTCTGATTGCTATCTTTGTGGCTGCGACCGCAGCAACGGCCTGCTCAACAACCGGTGCGGTGAAATCGAAAGACGCTGCACTGGCTTTCGATCCTAAAAATATCGATGGCCCTTGGGAAGCGTACCCTCAGTTCGGTGGCAAGGCAGACCCCAGCGGCCCTTCAGCGCCCGCGCGCATTCCGGATCCACCGCTGAAGCCCGAATATGTGGTGGTCTGGAA
>JBAQHC010000352.1:0-7082 GCA_049288095.1 Alphaproteobacteria bacterium
CGCTTGAAGCCGCCTTCGAGATCGGCGAGCAAATCATCGACATGTTCTAACCCTGCGTGCACGCGCACGAGCGGGCCGGGGCCGACCCATTTGGTGGCGGTGCGGGCACGCGAAGGATCGCCTGAAGTGATGAGGCTCTCAAAGCCGCCCCAGCTATAGCCAATCTTGAACAGCTTCATCGGCTCGATGAATGCCTTGAGCTGCTCCTTTGAGCATGGCTTCAGCACGAATCCGAACAAGCCGCTGGCGCCTTTGAAATCGCGGCTCCAGATTTCGTGGCCGGGATCGCCGTAGAGACCGGGATGCAATACGCGATCAACCTCCGGCCGCGCTTTGAGCCAGGTGGCGAGCTCCAGCCCGGTCTCGCCATGTTGCTTTAGTCGTGCCGCAAGTGTGCGAAGGCCGCGCAGCGCGAGATAGACATCGTCGGGGCCCACGGCCATGCCCATCAAGCGGTGCATGTCGCGCAAGCGCGTCGCCGCGCGTTCATTCGCCGAGATCGTGCCGAGCATCGCATCGGAATGGCCGACAATGTATTTCGTCGCGGCTTGGATCGAGAGGTCAACGCCGTGCGCGAGCGGCTTGAAATAGAGTGGGGTCGCCCATGTGTTGTCCATGAGAACGAAGATGTCGCCGGCGGCGTGCGCCGCGTGCGCGATGGCCGGAATATCCTGAATCTCGAAGGTGCGGCTGCCCGGCGCCTCGGTGAAAACGACTTTCGTATTCGGCCGGATCAGCTTTGCGATGCCTTCACCGATCAGCGGGTCGTAGTAGGTCGTCTCAACCCCGAAGCGCTTTAAAAAACGGTCGCAGAAGATGCGCGTCGGCTCGTAAACGCTGTCGGTCACAAGCACGTGGTCGCCTGCCGCAACGCAGGCAAGGATGGCTTCTGTGCATGCAGCCAAGCCCGAGGGCAGAATGTAGGTGCATGCCGCGCCTTCGAGCGTCGTCATCGCTTCTTCGAGCGCGAAGGTGCCTGGCGTGCCGTGCCGTCCATAAGTCACGCGCGACTTATAGGGATTTTCCGCGGCCTCGAGGCTCGGAAACAGGATCGTCGAGGCGTGATAGACCGGCGGATTGACGATGCCGTGGTTATCTTCCGGGTGCCGTCCGGCAGTCGTGATTAAGGTCTCGTCTTTCATGTCGGTCCATAAGCTTAAGCGATGCAGGCGGTACTAGCCGCGTGCATTCATAGTTGAGGCTTATTGGGCGATTGGGCAACCCGTCGGCGGCCGGGAAGTTATTGGGAAGGCGAAGAGGGCGCCCATTGACCTACGAGGTAGCGGTCGCGCCAGAACGTATAGTTGTCGAATTCGCCATGGACCGTTGGATGGCACCGCGCCGCGCGCCTCATCTGGGCCGGGGTCAGAAAGCATTCGGCAGCAAAGACGTCCGGCACCTTCGCCGCCATATCGCTTTGGATGGGAAACACGCGGAAGAACATTCGGCTTTGGAGATCTGCCGGCCAGGTCCGTTTGTACTCCTTGGCGTTGAGCCATTTACCCAGCATGCGATCATCCGACCAGCGTGGATCCTGAAACATCTCGTCGATCCACTCGAGCAGGCTGCCCTCCGGTGCAAGGCCGATCCTGCCCGGCTCGAGCTCGCGCGACTCGGCGAGCGGATGCAGCATGAGATTGAAGAATTGGATTTTGTCGTGATTTGCAATGACCGGGACGACGAGGTGGTTGAACTCGCGTATCGACGTTGCAGCCCCCATATAGACGATGCGCCGATAGGGTAATTCCGGGTAGGCGTGAATCATCTCATTGCCGACAATCGCGCCCAGGCTGTGGCCGATGAATGTTATTTCCACCGGATTGGCGCGAGCTTCGTTCGGATTCGGCTTGTTGAGAGCCGCCATGTGGTTCGATAGCTCGCTGAAGAACAGGACAAAGCCGCCAGATTGTTGCATGTCGCCGGGGCTCGAATCGCGATCAGCCGGCGGATCGTTGAGCGCGAGCCGCGTCTGACGCACCATATCGTCCCATGCCCGCCTGCCGACCTCCGAGGCGACGGTCGCCGCCCCGCGCACCGGAGCGAGCAACAGATATTGTCCTTGTTTTTGCAGGATCGGTTCATTCTGCCCGTTCGCGATCGATGATGGCACGTCAGGATAAATGACATTATTTGTGGCGGTGTTGTCGCCGAAGTTGACGCCGACCGGCTCGGCTTTGGCATTCGGACATTGGCCGTCCACTGAACAATCGAGCGAATATTCCTTGGAGACGTGAGCGACGGATTGGCTAAATCGCACGCTCTGATTGACGAGGTTTTCGCCCATGTGCGCAAGGCCCGCGCCGATATCGCCACCGGCACGAAGCGGTATGTAAAAGCCTTTGTTTTGAAGGCTTCTGTCGCCGCGGCTGTTCACACAACAAAGGTGGTCCCAATAAGCCAACGGAAAGCCTGAATTCCAGATGAGGAAAATCGGGAAGTAGCCGTCACGCAACATCGCCGGTGCGAGTTGCTCCGCCCACAACACCGCATTTTCGTGAGTGACCATGCCGCCATGCACAAAAATCAAGATCTTGAGCGGCGGGCAGCTTGCGTCCGTGCACGATAGTTTACGCTTCTCTACATCGAGCGCAGAGAGCACCAAGTCGATCTGTTTGCGAGTATCCTCGGCGGCTCTCTCCGAAGTTCGGTCAGACTGATTGTCTTTGCCGTAGACATTTCGCAAGCGGCCGAGATGATCGACGGCGATGATGAATCTGCTCGCATCGCATCTGTGTTTTTTGTTTGCGTCACCCTCGTCATAGAGCCGCTCAACGCGCCCGTTGGAGGCGTCATCCGGCGCCTCGACGCACGGTTCGGAGGTCGAAGCCCCTTTGTCGACGGGCGGTGCAATGTTGGCATGAACGCACGCAACAAGAACGAGCGCGAAAAGAGCGAGCGATATGCCGAGCCTCATGGATTCCCCCCAATCCAGTCGCACCGGCAGTATAGGGTGAAGTGTTCGGCGCTCGCACTAATATTCGGGCTAGGCCAGCCTCGCGGGTCGCTGCCGTGCACGCCCGCTGCTAGGCTTCACGACTTGTGAGGATCAATCGCTCACGACGGAGCGCCGGGCGGGTGGCCGGTCCAGGTCACGTTCTGGCCGTAGAGCGTCACGGTTGAAAGGCTCATCTTTGCCGAGCCCCGGACGATCTCGCGGCCATAAGAGACATAGATGAGCGTGTTGTTTTCGGGGTCATAGATCCGGCGCACGGCAACGGCCTTGAAGAAGAGGCTCGTGTGCTTGCTAAAGACCTCTTCGCCCGATTTGCCCATGGCGATATCGCCAATCACAATCGGGCCGGTCTGCCGGCAGGCAATCGAATTATTGGACGGATCCTCGAACCATTTGCCGTTGGCGACGCGATCAATGAAGCTGCGATCGAAATAGCTGAAATGGCAGGTGACGCCCTTCACCTTGGGGTCGTTGATCGCCTCGACCCTGATGGCATTGCCGGTCCAGTCATTGGAAATGGCGCCCACATTGCCGTCGTTCCGGCCGCAGGCGCTCAACAAGACGAGCGCGAGCATCGCTAAAGTCCGCATCAGCGACATGTTCTCCTCCACGGCGAAAGTGCCGCCAGGAGATAAGATCGCTAAGCGCCAATCGCAATGGGCAGGTCTTGGCGCGCGCCCCATTCGGCCCAGGAGCCGTCATAGAGCGCGAGATTGCGATAGCCCAGCGTCTCAAGCGCGAGGAAAAGGATCGCAGCGGTCACGCCCGATCCGCACGAGGCGATGATGTGCTCCGAGGGCTTAAGGCCCGCCGCGCGGATGCGGATCTTGAGCGCTTCCGGGCCCAAGAGCGTGCCATCCTCATTGAGGAGTTGGCGATAGGGCAGGTTGATCGCGCCGGGCATGTGGCCAGCGCGCACGCCGGGCCGCGGCTCCGGTGCATGGCCCTGGAAGCGCTCGGCGGAACGCACATCGACGACCGTCTCCGTACCGGCCTCAAGCGCTTTGGCCACATCGCGCGCATCGCGCACCAGCGCATGATTGAAGCGCGCCGTGAAGTGGCGCGGCGTCGGTTTCGGCGGCTCGTCGGTGATTGGGCGCCGCTCCCGCTTCCATTTGGGGAAGCCGCCGTCGAGCACCGCGACATCGTCGTGGCCCATGACCTTAAACATCCACCACACGCGCGCGGCGGAAAAGATTCCGGCGCCGTCATAAACGACGATCTGATTGCCATCGCCGATGCCGAGCGCGCGTACGCGCGATGCAAATTTCTCCGGGCTCGGCAACATGTGAGGATAGGGGCTCTTCTCGTCGCAAATCTCTTCGATGTCGAAGAACACCGCACCCGGAATATGCTCGCGCTGATATTCCTCTTTCGGGTCGCGCCGCGCATCCGGCAGGTAAAACGAGCCGTCGATGATGCGCAGGTCCGGCGACTTCAAGTGAAGCGCAAGCCAATTGGTCGAAACGATTGAGCGAGGGTCGATCATGTTTCACTATCCCCCTCTCCCCTTGTGGGAGAGGGCAGGGTGAGGGGTTCAATCAAAGACTCTTCGAGCACAAATGCGCGCGGCCACCCCCACCCGCCTACGCGGGCCGAAGCCAATTGCCTCCACCACAGCGAAGAGGCTGCTTCGGCGGGCGAAGGCCCGAAACGCTCCGCGTTTCGACCTCCCCTCAAGGGGGAGGTGGAGAGAGAATGGTCCATCGCAATCATGACTCGATTTTGACATTGGGAACCGTCCGTTGCGTTTCCAGCCAGCGCGGCACGGGAAGATTCTTGGAACGCAGAAACGCCGGATTGAACAGCTTGCTCTGATAACGCGTGCCATAATCGGCAAGAATGGTAACGATCGTCTTGCCAGGGCCGAGCTCGCGAGCGAGACGCACGGCGCCGGCAACGTTAATACCCGATGAGGAGCCGACACACAGGCCCTCATATTCGAGCAAATCAAACACATAAGGAAGAAGCTCCTCATCTTTGATTTGATAGGGAAAATCGATCGGCGCGCCGTCGATATTGGCGGTGATGCGCCCCTGGCCGATGCCCTCCGTGATCGAGGAGCCTTCGGCCTTCAATTCGCCGTAGGCGTAATAGTTGTAGAGCGCGGCGCCCATCGGGTCGGCGAGGCCGATCTTGATGTCTTTGTTCTTCGATTTGAGATACATGCCGACGCCGGCGAGCGTTCCGCCGGTGCCAACCGCGCAGATGAATCCGTCGATCTTGCCGTTCGTGTCGTTCCAGATTTCAGGGCCGGTTGTCTCGATATGCGCGCGGCGGTTGGCGACATTGTCGAACTGGTTCGCCCAAATCGCGCCCGCGCTTTCTGATTTGGCAAGCGTCTCCGCAAGACGGCCGGAGTATTTAACGTAATTGTTCGGGTCTCGATACGGGACAGCCGGGACTTGAATGAGCGTTGCGCCGGCAAGTTGCAACATGTCCTTCTTTTCCTGGCTCTGCGTTTCCGGAATGACGATCACCGATTTGTAGCCGAGCGCATCGGCAACGAGCGCAATGCCGATGCCGGTATTGCCCGCCGTGCCCTCGACAATCGTGCCGCCAGGTTTCAGCAAGCCTTTTTCGACCGCGTCTCTGATGATGAAGAGTGCGGCGCGGTCCTTCACCGATTGGCCAGGATTCATGAACTCGCACTTGCCGAGAATTTCGCAGCCGGTCATTTCCGAGGCGCGCTTCAAACGCACGAGCGGCGTGTTGCCGATGAGAGCGATCATGTCGCGGCCAAACTTACTCATAACGCATTCCTTGCGATCACCGTCTTGAGCCAATCATAGGAGGCCTTGGGCGTGCGCTTCATGGTGTCGTAATCCACGCGCACGATACCGAACCGTTTCGCATAACCTTCCGACCATTCGAAATTGTCCAAGAGCGACCAGACAAAATAGCCGCGCACATCCGCGCCACGCTCGCGCGCTTCGAGGAGCGCCGCCAGATAGTCGGCGATATAACGGGCACGCGGGCTATCGTCCACCCGGCCTGAGGCATCCGCAGTTTCCTCGCCGCCCCAGCCATTCTCGGTGACGTAGATGGGCATGCGCCCGTAGCGTTCCCCAATCTCAAGGAGCTGATCGCGGAAGGCGCCGGGGTCGATTTCCCAGCCCATGCCTGTCTTGGGCCGATCCGCAGGCCCGCGGCCAATCGCGAACCCCCAAGGCGAATTTGTGTCAGTACGAGCGTATAGCGGCGAGTAGTGATTGAGCCCGAAGAAATCCATCTTTTGGCGTATCGCACTCATGTCCCCGTCGCAGATAAGGCCGTTGATTTTCGAGAGCTCGGCGAGAAGCGGCGGCGTGTAGTCGCCGTTGAACATCGGATCGGCAAAGGCACGATTCCACACGGCATCGAGCATTACGCGCGCATGCTCATCGTTCGATGTCTCGGGCCGCACGGGATGCAAATTCAAGACACAGCCGAGCTTTGCGTTTGCAACATTTGCGCGCAGAACCCGGATCGCTGCGCCGTGCGCGAGATTGACGTGGTGCATCGCGCGCAAGCAGTCCGTGCGAGCGGCGCGGCCTGGCGCATGAACGCCGAGCCCGTAGCCGAGATATGTGAACACATTCGGCTCGTTGAATGTCGCCCAATGCTTTATGCGATCGCCCAGCCGAGACGATACAAGCGCAGCATAATCCGTGAACCACTTGGAAATTTCGCGGCTGGGCCAGCCGCCGGCATCTTCCAACGCTTGCGGCAAGTCCCAGTGATAGAGGCACGCCCAAGGCTCGATGCCCACTTCGAGCAGTCCATCGACGAGCCGGTCATAGAAGGCGAGCCCGCGCTCATTCGCAGCGCCGCGGCCCGAGGGTTGAATGCGCGGCCAGGCGATTGAGAAACGATAGGCGTTAAGGCCAAGCCCGCTCATTAGGGCGATGTCTTTGGGGTAGCGGTGATAGTGGTCGCAGGCACGCGCGCCACTGTCGCCGTTCTTCACTTTGCCGGGCTCGGCACAGAACTTATCCCAGATAGACGGGCCACGGCCGCCTTCCTCAGTTCCGCCCTCGATCTGGTAGGAGGCGGTGGAAGCGCCCCATAGAAACGAGTTGGGAAAGGTTTTAAGGGAACTTGGCATTGTGGCGGATTAAGCGAAGTAGGTGGGGGCGCGGCGTTATGC
>JBAQHC010000353.1:0-3471 GCA_049288095.1 Alphaproteobacteria bacterium
CCGCAGTTGAGCGCGAAAAATGTATGGAAATCTCTATTAAACGCTTATTAGTTCGAAACTCCACGAATTATTAAAGGCGACAGAGACGGCGTGCTTTCGATGGTCCCATTTACTATCGCGAAACAAGATTTCTGCGGGAAAATACGTAAGTATAGATCGCCAACTGCAGCAGAACGCCGCATGACGCGTAAAAACATGGTGTCTCGATGTTAAGTATCCGCTTGGAACAGCTACGTGATTCAACTGAGTGATGTTACGCAATTTTAGCCATAAGCTCTGTATTGCGCCGATGATGGATTGGACCGATCGGCACTGCCGGGCGTTCCATCGCCGCCTTACGCGCCGCGCGCGTCTTTACACCGAGATGGTAACGGCGGATGCGGTCATTCATGGCCGTCGCGAGCATCTCATTGGCTTTGACGAAGTCGAGCGTCCACTTGCTCTTCAGCTGGGCGGGGCGGATCCCAAGAAGCTCGCTGAGGCGGCGCGGATAGGCACCGAGCGCGGCTATGACGAAATCAATCTCAATGTCGGCTGTCCTTCGAACCGCGTACAATCCGGGCGGTTTGGCGCATGCCTGATGGCGGAGCCCGAGCTGGTTGCCGATTGCCTTGACGCGATGCGGACCGCAAGCAGCACTTTCGTCACCGTGAAATGCAGGATCGGCATCGATCATCAAGAGCCACAAGAGGCCCTGCCACGGTTCCTAGAAAGCGTCGCATCCGTTGGCATCGATACTGTGATTATTCACGCGCGGAAAGCTTGGCTTGAAGGTCTATCGCCGAAGGAAAATCGAGAGATCCCACCGCTCGACTACCCGCTCGTCTATGCGATGAAACGTGCCTTTCCTGATTTGACGATTGTTATCAATGGCGGCATTCGCTCGCTTGAGGAAGCGAAGGCTCATCTTGCTCATGTCGATGGCGTGATGCTTGGCCGCGCGGCCTATCAAAGCCCGTGGATTCTGCTCGATGCTGATCGCGAGATCTTTGACGATGCGCTCGCGCAAACGCCGGGCGAGGCGGTGCGCGCAATGCTGCCCTATATCGACCGCGAGGTGGCCCTAGGCACACCGATTATTGCCATCACGCGCCACATGCTGGGGCTCTATCACGGCGTGCCCGGCGCACGCCTGTGGCGGCGGACTTTGAGCGAGGACGCGCGTAGGCACGGCTCCGGCACCGATCTCATTGAACATGCGCTTGGTTGGGTCGAACGAGCCCCATCGCGATCCGATACGGCGGCAATGGCCGAGGCGTGATAGCGGGCACTTGGACACGGCCGTCCCCTTGCGCTATTGAGGGGGTGCCTCTCGACCGACTTTCCAATGCACCTAGATTACTCGATTGCCACGCTGTGGCCCTTTGCGCTCGGGCTTCTCTTTTCCGGCCTCTGTGCGGGGGTGCTTGCCGGCCTTCTAGGCGTGGGCGGCGGCATTGTCATAGTGCCCGTGCTCTATCACGTGTTCACGGCGCTCGGGATCGATCAAAGCGTGCGCATGAAGATCGCGGTGGCGACGTCATTCGCCGTGATCCTGCCGACGGCGATCAGATCATTGCGCTCGCATGCCAAGCGCGGGGCGGTCGATTTTGCCCTGCTGCGCTCGTGGGCAGCGCCCTTATTTATCTTCACGTTGGTCGGCACTGTGCTTGCGGGCTTTGCTAGCAGCCAAGTGCTGACCGGCATCTTTGCGACCGCGGCGCTTGTTGTTGCCGCGCACTTAGCGTTCGGCAGAGAAGAGTGGCGTATCGGCAAGGAGCTGCCGAAAGGCGTCGGCAAATACGCGCTCGCGGGATCGATCGGCGGCATCTCCGCCGTCATGGGCATCGGCGGCGGCACATTTGCGGTGCCAGCGATGACGCTATACGGCTATCCGATTCACAAAGCGGTCGCGACATCAAGCGGCCTTGGCATCATTATCTCCGTACCCGGAATAATCGGCTATATCATTAGCGGCTGGCATCACCCAAATTTGCCGCCGCTCTCCTTGGGCTATGTCAATCTGCTCGGATTTTTACTGATTACGCCGACGACTGTCTTGACCGCACCCTTGGGCGTTGCGTTCGCTCATGCGCTGCCGCGCAAGCGCCTGATCCAGGCCTTTGCTTTGTTCCTCGCCCTTACCTCGATCAAGATGTTCATGGGCTTGTTCAAGGGTTAACGCTTCGCTTTGCATGCGTGCGGCGCGCCTGTTGGTTCAACGCTTCTTAATGCGTCCAGCGCTAGGATCGCTCGGTATATCGGTCCAAAGGGCGTTGTGTCATGCATAAGGTTGTTGTGTCGATCGTGGCGTTGATCTTGAGCGCCGGTGTCTGCTCGAACTCTCTTGCACAGCAGTCGATTGCGGAGTCAAAGGGCGTGACCGGCGCAACGATCAAGCGCGCGGCGGTTCCGGGCGGTCATGTCGACTTTGGAACCGATGTGAATAGCATCGAAAACTACGATCTGGACACGCAAGGTGCGAGCGTCGCCAATCCGGTCGACACATCGGATTTCGCCCGCGACGAAGAAATCGACTCGGTTGTCAGCAAGATTCAAAACGGTGGAGCGCATCCCGCTGCTGAGCCGCAGGCTCCTTCGGGATCTTTGAAGCTGACGCCGGCCATCCCTTCAAGACCTGCCAGTGCAGCCGGAATGACGGGTAGTCTCAAGCCGTCCTCCGCGCCCGAAAGCGTCGGCAATCCGGCAGCCGGCGAGGACCCGGCTATGGCAGCGGCACAAGCAAGGGCCTTTCCGAAGCCTATGTCGACGGGCAACTAGTCCCGCTAATGCGGGGGCTGCATCGAGACGTGCTTGAGCAGAAAGAACGCGATCGCGGCATAGACCAGCGCGAAGCACAGCGGAGTCACGAACGAGATCCAAAACGAGCGCTCGTTGAATCCGGCCGGCTCTATGTCGTGCAAAGCTTTTTGGATGTCGTGCTCGAGCGCATAACGCCGGCGCGGATCGACCTTGAAGACCGGATCCAGCGCGAGCAGATGCTCCTTCTCGTGCGTGATGACTTGCCAATCCTCGCCAACCTTGTAGGCGGCGCGGATCATGTCCTTGTCCTCATATACTTCGCCAAACACGCGATTGAGTGAGGCGACAACGATGGGGCGGATCACGCTTTCATGCGCGTTGATGATGACAAAGCAATCATCATAGACACGTGCCGCTAACATCTCCCATACCGGCAACACCAGGCCGGCGGCGAGGAGGAAATGGAACACGCTCACGCGCGGCGGAGCGCCCAAGAGCATTGGCAGAGTGATGCTCGCAACGAGACCAAGAATAATGATCCAGAACAGGACCTGCGCACCACGCGCCCAGCGCTCGGGCACAATGATGCTTGGCCGTGCCGGAAACGCATAGCCGAGCCCTTCCAAAGCCGACATGAGAATCCAGAAGGCCAAGAAAGCCGCCAGCCCGCCCGTCACCAGCTCGCCCGACACGCGAATCCCCCGTCGACTGCGCCGCCACCGCTCATAT
>JBAQHC010000354.1:0-3070 GCA_049288095.1 Alphaproteobacteria bacterium
ACCGAAAGGCAAGACTGCGACGCTTACGGTTTGGCGTGACCAACATTCCTCTTCGGTCGATGTGACGATCGGCGATAAGCCTGCCGAAAAGACTGCATCGAACGAGCCCAGCGATGGCGGAGCACCATCGCCCGCCGGCATGTCTCTGCAGGCGCTGAATGCCGACATGCGCAGCCAGCTCGATCTTGATGCCTCGACGCAAGGCGTGGTGATCACACAAATAGATCCCGAGAGCCGTGCAGCGGACAGCGGCCTCGAGCCGGGCGATGTGATCCTGCGCGTCGGCAATGACAAGGTCGCCTCGCCATCCGACGCCGCGAATGCGATTCACTCTGCCGAGCGCGCGAAGAAGACGGCGATCCCGCTTTTGGTCATGCGCGACGGCACGACTTACTATGTCGGGCTTCAGCTTACCTCCGGCTGAGCCCAACCCGCTCGGAGCGGCGCTGTGCCGCTTCGAGTCACCTGCACGCCCACGCATGAAGATCTTGCTCGTCGAAGACAATGAACGCGTCGCGGGCTTCGTGCGCAAAGGCCTCGAAGAGCAGGGCCACACCGTCGAATATTCGGGCAACGGTCGCGACGGGCTCTATCTCGCGACGACTGCCAAATACGACGCGATGATCTTGGACCGCATGTTGCCAGGCGGCGTTGACGGCCTTGGCATCATTGAAGCCTTGCGCCGCACAGGCAACAAAACTCCCATTCTCATTTTGAGCGCGCTTGCCGAAGTCGACGACCGCATCAGGGGTTTGCGCGCGGGCGGCGATGATTATCTCACCAAGCCGTTTGCGTTCGGCGAGCTTCTGGCGCGTATCGATGCGCTTGCGCGCCGCTCGGAGCGGGACGCCGTCGAAACCGAGCTCAAAGTCGGCGATCTACAGATGGATCTCTTGAAGCACACGGTGGCGCGGAGCGGTAAGTTGATCGACATGCGTCCGCGCGAATTCAAATTGCTCGAATATCTGATGCGGCACGCCGGCCAAGTCGTCACGCGCACGATGCTGTTCGAAAACGTCTGGGACTATAATTTTGACCCCAAGACCAACGTGATCGACACGCATATCAGCAATCTGCGCCAGAAGATCGATGCCGGCTTCGACCGCCCGCTGCTTCACACGGTGCGTGGCATCGGCTATCGCCTCGGCGAATGATCAAGCTTTGGCATTCAACCTCAGTGCGCATCGCGCTTGCCTACGCGGCGTTGGTGATTATCGCCGGCTTCGGCCTCTCGGCGATCATCTGGTGGCGCACCACAAGCTATCTCGACCGCGAGATTGACGCCGTAATTATTTCCGACGCACAAGCCGTGGGAGACGGCCTGCGCGACTTCGGCGTGATCGGCGCAATCTCGACGATCAACAGCCGCATCAAGGCAACGGCTGATGAGCACGCCGTCTATCTCCTGACCGATCCTTTATTGGTTCCGCAGGCTGGCAATCTTGACGCCTGGCCCCTGAGGCTAGGCCATGGCAGCGGCTGGTATGAAATCTCGCTCGTGAGAGACAACAAGCTGCATCCGACCCGCCTTTTGCACGTCGTATTGCCCGATGGCTTTCACTTGCTTGTCGGTCGCGATGTACAAGATCGCGCCGCCATTCGCTCGCTTGTCATCAATGCGCTGATTTGGACGACAATTGCGGCAATTCTTCTGGCCGTTGCAGGCGGTGTTTTGGTCCGCAATATCGTTTTGAAGCGCGTTGCTACGATCAATGAAACGACAAATGCAATCGTGCATGGCGATCTCGCGCGGCGCATGCCTGCTCCGCACTCTTCGGACGAGTTCGATCAGCTCGTACGCACAATCAACGGCATGCTCGACCAGATCCAATTGCTCGTTGAAGGCGCGCGCAATACATCCGATGCGATCGCCCACGACTTGCGCACGCCGCTTGCGGAGTTGCGCTCGCGGCTTGAATCGATCATGCGCGATCGGCTCTCGCCGGAAGCGACAAGGGAGGCTGTCGGCGATGCCGTCGAGGCAGTCGACAATCTCATCGATATTTTCAATGCGCTTTTGCGCTTGGCCGACATCAAATCCGGAACGCGGCGGGCGGCGTTCCGCGCTGTCGAGCTGTCGCAAGTCGCCCGCGACGTATCGGAGCTGTTTGGGCCTCTGCTAGAAGATAAGCGCATCAGCTTGAAGCTCGATGCACCCGAAGCAATTTCGGTCGAAGGCGATCCGCATCTTCTGGCGCAGGCGCTGACCAATCTCCTCGACAACGCGATCAAGTTCACGCCGCAAGGAGGCGCGATTACGGTGCGCCTATCGAAACGCGATCAAGCAAATGTCGAGCTCGCCGTTCTCGACAGCGGGCCCGGCATTCCCGCGCATGAGCGCGAACGCATGACCAAGCAATTCCAGCGCGGCGAAGGCACCGCCGGAACGCCAGGCGTCGGCCTCGGCCTAAGTCTCGTGGAGGCCGTTGCTAATCTTCATCACGGCGTGCTGCTGCTCGCTGACAACGCGCCCGGCCTTGCAGCATCGCTTGTACTTCCGACAGCAGCGGCGGCTTGAACCTGAGCTTGGGCCTCATTCGTGGCAAACGCAGCGACTGAAGCGGTGTCTGGTGCAGGCGCTGGTGGAGTAGATTCAGGCGCTGGTGCAGGCGCATCGCTGGTCGCGGATGCACTCGCAGTCGGCGAACTTGCGTCGCTTGCGGTTGGCGTCACCACGCCTGGCCCAATCGCCGCCGTATCTCCAGCTGCGACGGCGCCCTCCTTCGTCACGATGAGATTCTGTGTTTCATCGTTTTGCTTGACCACTGCAGCAACGTGATCGCCTTCCGTATGGAGCGCCTTGATATCGGTGTATCCGCTGACCGTAAGAAGATTGGCCGCGCGCGCCAGCGTCTCGCTTGTGTCTTGAGTTCGCGCGGCCTTATGGCTCGGGCGATGGGTCTTGCGGAGCACGAGGCGATGCTCGATTGGCAAATGCGCCGCAAGCTGATCGAACGAGATCGGCAATCGCCTAAGCTCGGGCTCAGCGAAGGCGGAAGATGCGGCACCAAGCACCGCCACCATGGGAAGCAATAAAATTGTCAGATAGGATAGGGGCATGATGCGGGAC
>JBAQHC010000355.1:0-3278 GCA_049288095.1 Alphaproteobacteria bacterium
TGCTGATCCTGGTCGCCGCTCTGATTGCCGGGGCGATCGGTCTTATTGCCGCGCTCATGCTCCATAACCCGCAATAGAATTTGCAGGAATCGCGTGTAAGCTCGTTTTCTTGAGGCTTGGCCGAGCGGTTTGATGTTCTCCAAAATCTTGATCGCGAACCGTGGAGAAATTGCGTGCCGGATCATCAAGACCGCGCGCAAGATGGGCATCAAGACCGTCGCCGTCTATTCCGAAGCCGACATGGATGCTTTGTTCGTCGAAATGGCGGATGAAGCGATCGCAATCGGTGCGGCCCCGGCCGCGGAGTCTTATCTACGCACCGACAAAATCATCGCGACTGCGAAGGCGACCGGCGCGCAAGCGATCCATCCCGGCTATGGCTTTCTGTCCGAGCGCGCGAGCTTCGCCGAAGCGCTTGAGAAGGAAGGCATCGCCTTCATCGGACCGAACGCGCGCGCGATTGCCGCGATGGGCGACAAGATCGAATCGAAGAAGCTCGCAGCTGCTGCAGGCGTTTCCACCGTGCCCGGCCATATGGGCATTATCAAAGACGCTGCCGAAGCCAGGCGCATCGCGAACCAGATCGGCTATCCGGTGATGATCAAAGCCTCGGCGGGCGGCGGCGGAAAAGGCATGCGTATTGCCCATTCCGAGGCCGAGGTTGAGCAAGGCTTTGCTTCATCGATGAACGAAGCACGCGGCGCCTTCGGCGATGACCGCATGTTCATCGAAAAATTTGTCACCGACCCGCGTCACATCGAAATTCAAGTGCTGGCAGATAAGCATGGCAATGTGATCTCGCTCGGCGAGCGCGAATGCTCGATCCAGCGGCGCAACCAAAAGGTGATTGAAGAGGCGCCGAGCCCGTTTCTCGATGAAAAGACGCGGCAAGCGATGAGCGCGCAGGCAATCGCGCTTGCAAAAGCCGTCGGTTACGATTCCGCCGGCACAGTCGAATTCATTGTCGATAGTGCACGCAATTTCTATTTCCTTGAAATGAACACGCGCCTGCAAGTCGAACACGCAGTGACCGAGCTTGTCACCGGTATCGACCTCGTCGAACAGATGATCCGTGTTGCGGCGGGCGAGAAACTCACGATCACGCAGCGCGACGTGAAGCTCGACGGCTGGGCGATCGAAGCGCGCATCTACGCCGAAGATCCGTTTCGCAATTTTCTGCCCTCAATCGGCCGCATCAAGCGCTATCGCCCTCCTACCGAAGGCACCACCAACGGCCTCACGATTCGCAACGATACGGGAGTCACCGAGGGCTCCGAGATCTCGATCTATTACGATCCAATGATCTCCAAGCTCTGCACGCATGGGCAGGATCGCGCCGCGGCGACGGCGCACATGATCGCTGCGCTCAACGAGTTCGACCTCGCCGGCATCGAGCATAATCTGCCGTTTCTCTCCTCGGTCGTTGCGCATCCGCGCTTTCAAGCCGGGCGGCTCACGACAGGCTTCATTGCGGAGGAGTTTCCGCAAGGCTTCAGGGGCAATGTTCTCAGCGTAAACGAGCTCGCGTCGCTCGCCTGTGTCGCGCTCGATGTCGATTGCAAATTGCGCGCGCGGATCGATCGCTCTGCGCGGTCGATGGGTGAATGGGTCGTTACGCTCGACAATCTCGAGCACGCTGTAAGAACGGAGCTCGACGGTGCTGGCATTTCGGTGAGTTTTGCCGAAAAGGACATTGGCACGCGCACGATTGAAAGTGATTGGAAACCGGGCGAGGGTGTTCATCGCTCGCGCATCGACGGGCTTGCCTTCGTCGCGCTGATCGAAGCGGTCAGCGGCGGGTATCGTCTACGCCATTCGGGCGCCGCGCATATCGCGCAGGTGCTTTCCCCGCGCGCGGCACAGCTTCGCCGCCTGATGCCGAAAAAGAAGCTGCCCGATAATTCGCGCTTTCTGATCGCGCCGATGCCCGGCCGCGTGGTCGAGGTGCTCGTTGGCGAAGGGCAGGAAGTCAAGCTGGGTGAGCCGCTCGCAATTGTCGAAGCGATGAAGATGGAGAATGTGCTCAAAGCCGAACGCGACGGCGTCGTCAAGAAGGTGAAAGTCGGCAAAGGCCAATCCATCGCCGTCGATGATGTGATCCTCGAATTCGCCTGAATCCCTCTCCCTTTAGGGAGAGGGGAGGGTGAGGGTATCGAGCTTGCGGTTCACCGTCACCCGCCTACGCGGGCCGAAGCCAAATGAAGTACAATCTGCATGAAGCTCGCTACGGCGGGCGAAGGCCCGGATCGTCGCGCTTCGCTGCAACAATCCGACCTCTCCCTGAAGGGAGAGGTGAACTCTTTGTGCGCTTTGTGTTTAGATCAGTGGCGCCGTGTCGCGCGTCGGGCCGAAATGCGCTTCGAAGTGCCGGCGCAGGGCGCGATCGACATCACGCATGTCGGCATCGATGCCTAATGCGCTAAGGCTCGTCACGCCGTGCTCCGAGATTCCGCAAGGCACGATGCCTGCGTAGTGCGAAAGATCCGGATCGATGTTGAGGCTGATGCCATGAAAGCTCACCCACTTTGAAAGCCTGATGCCGATCGCCGCGATCTTGTCTTCGCGGCCTTCGTGCGCAACCCACAACCCGACCCGGCCTTCGCGCCGTTCGGCGGAAACGCCGAGTTCGTCAAGTGCATCGATGAGCCAAGCCTCGAGCTCGAACACGAAAGCCCGCACATCGGGCTTCCTGCGCTTCAGATCGAGCATCACATAAGCGATGCGCTGACCTGGCCCGTGATAGGTGAACTGGCCGCCGCGCCCGGTGTTGAACACCGGAAAGCGATTAGGGGTGAGTAGGTCAGCTTCTTTGGCGCTCGTGCCGGCCGTGTAGAGTGGCGGGTGCTCCAAAAGCCACACAAGCTCTCCATCTTGGCCCTCGGCAATCGCGCGGGCTCGTGCCGCCATAGCCGATTCCGCACTGCGGTATGGGGCGGGAGTGGGCGAAACAGCCCAGCCAACGGGCGACGGCGAATTGGCCAAAAGCATGAGGGCCTTCCTGGCATGCGAACCTTAACGGCACGGTAACGCCAAATGTCCATTACTTAGGGGCGGGCGGCTCAGGCTGCCAGCTGGGAGGTCAGTTTGGGCGCGCTTAACAAGGTCGCAGTCGAGATAACGGTGGTGCTGGGGCAAGCTCGTCTGCCGATGCATCAGCTTCTGCGCATGGGCCGCGGCGCCGTCATCGAGCTCGAATCGCGTCCAACCGATGATGTCGTCGTGCTCGCCAACAACCATCCGATCGCGAAGGCGGAAATCGTCATTCAAGAGGACCGTAT
>JBAQHC010000356.1:0-1562 GCA_049288095.1 Alphaproteobacteria bacterium
GCCAAAGCTGGACAATTCCACCCCTGAAATTATTAAATCCCCCTTCCCGGCGGGCTAATCATTACCCACAAGTTAACCGGTCGAGAAAGACGTGATAGGATAAGAAGAAAGCAAACAGGAATGGGGCAGGCGAAATGAGACGAGCGATGGAACAGGAATGGGCGGAAGAAGAATTTAGCGCCGCCGAATTGGGAGATAAGCGCTTGACGGAGCGGCTGGTGCAGTTGGCGGGGGTGTTGGGGGAGAAGCCGCAGGGTTCGCTGCCGGATGCCAGCGGCGAGCCAGCCACCTTGAAAGCCGCCTATCGATTTTTTGACAACGAGGGGGTGACCCCAGAAGGCATGCTGCACAGTCATGTGGAGGCGACCTACCGGCGGATGGCCAGTCTGAAACGGGTCCTGGCAGTGCAAGATACCACCTATTTGGATTGGACGAGCCATCCGGCCACGGAAAACCTGGGGCCACTGGCCAGCGCCAGCCGGCAAGGCTTGTTGGCGCATTCGACCCTGGCCATCAGCGAAGAGCGGGTGCCGCTGGGGGTGCTGGCCCAGCAGGTGTGGGCGCGCGATGCGGAGACGTTCGCTCAATTGAAAGATCATAAACAGCGCGCGATCGAAGAAAAAGAGAGTTATAAGTGGCTCCAGAGCCTGAAGGCGGTCGAAGCGGCGCGAGAAGCCTGCCCGAACACCCATTTTGTGAGTGTGGGGGATCGCGAAGCGGATATCTACGACCTGTTTGTGGCACAGCGCTCGGTGGGGGTCGATTTGCTGGTGCGGGCCGCCATGGATCGGCGGGTGGAAAGCGAGGAACGTTATCTGTGGGCCTCGCTGGCAGCGACCCCGGTGGTGGCCACGACCGAGATCAAAGTCCCGCCGCGCAAGGGTCAAGCGGCGCGGACTGCCCACTTGTCGATCCACTGGCGGGCCATTACCTTGCGCCCGCCCTCCAAACGGGCCAAGGAACAGCTGCCGCCGGTAACCGTGTGGGCGGTGTGGGCGATCGAAACGGCCCCACCCCCCAACCTGCCCGCCGTGGAATGGCTGCTGTTGACCACCGTGCCGGTGCAGACGACTGAGGATGCCTTGCAACGCCTGGCCTGGTATGCCTGCCGCTGGGGAATTGAAGTCTGGCATAAAGTCCTCAAAAGTGGCTGTCGCATCGAAGCTCGCCAACTGGAAACCGCCGAACGGCTCAAACGCTGCCTGACCTTGTATGCGGTGATCGCCTGGCGCGTGCTGTATGCCACCATGTTGTCCCGCGCCGCCCCGGATGTGTCTTGTCTGGCGCTGCTCAATGAGGCTGAATGGCAGGCGCTGTATTGCGCCATCCATAACACCACCCTTCTCCCGCCCACGCCCCCCTCCTTGCACCAGGCCGTCCGCTGGATCGCCCAATTGGGCGGCTTTCAAAACCGAAAAGGGGATGCTCACCCCGGCGTGACCGTGATTTGGAAAGGCTTTCAGCATCTGTCCGATCTCACCTACATGTATTTGGTCTTTCGCCCGCAACCCCCCTGGAAAGATGTGGGTAATGATTAGCCCGGTGGGAAGGGGGGAAAATCT
>JBAQHC010000357.1:0-16853 GCA_049288095.1 Alphaproteobacteria bacterium
GGCAAGATGCACGAGGTACCAAATGCCGGGCGCAGAGAGACCGAGATGTGGATCATTGGCGAGCAGCGGCTTGCCCGATTTCGTAAATCGTCCGTCCACGACCCAATTATTCGAGGCGCCACGAAGCCGCTCGAGCTTGTCGACAAGGTGATCGCTGTCAATATTGGGTAGCACCAAATTGGGCGCTCCCTTTTGCTTGCGAGCGCCGGAGCGATGAGTATGCGAATGAAGCGCTTCTTTGCCGAGCCTCGGTAGTGCCGCTGTTACGCCTTCGTCGGGGGGCGAGCCGCTTACATCCTGCGTGTTCTGATCCCAATTGGCTTCATTAAGCGTGATCGGGTCGCCCGGTTCGGGCGGCGGGAACAATTCAGTCGCATGCGCTTCGCCCAAAAGCGCGTTGAGGCGGGCGCGCTGAACTTCAGCCACTGCATTGTCCGACAAATCCATCGCCATGAATTTCAGCATCAGCACGGAATGTTCAGGCTTCCACGGCTCGAAATTCGTCATCAGCAACGAGAATTCCGGCGGCGGGTTGGCGCGATGTGCGCTCGCCCAAGCGTTCACGCCATCGGCATAGGCTTGCAGGGCGCGCACGGTCTCAGGCGCAAGGTGCGAGAGACAATCCTGCGCGCGGCCTTCAAGATCGAGCGCACGCGCGACTGTATCGATGTCGAGCGCCGAAGAGCCAACGATTTCGGAGAGCCGGCCTTCAAGGGCGCGCCGGTAAAACGCCATTTGCCACAGCCGGTCTTGGGCATGAACGAAACCCAGGCCGAAATAAACTGCATAGGCGTCGGTTGACGAAATGTGCGGCACATCGTTCCGGTCACGGACGATTTGCACCGGGCTCGCAAGCCCGCGCGCTTCGAGCGTGCCTGAAGGCGCGGCGACCGAGCGCGGCAGCCAGCTCAAGCGCTCCGCGATCAAGGCCGCGAGCAGGACGAGGATTGCCGCAAAGAGGATGCCGCCCCATTTAAGGAGCTTGTGGAGAAACTGCATGGCGGGCGTGCTTTTAATTGGCGTTGCGGCGCGAGTTTATCGCGGAACCAAGTGCGGGCGAGGAGCGGGAAGGAGTTATCCCCGATTTCGCCGGTTGCGAGATTCGGAATTCGGCGCGAATTTACGTTGAAGTTCAGAAGGCTGCAAAATCGCGATCGCAAATTTTGAAAACAAATATTGGCGTTTTGCACGGGTACAAGGAGTTAGCGGATGGCGAAAGTGGCATTCATCGGTCTTGGAACGATGGGCTATCCTATGGCCGGCCACCTCTCGCGGGCCGGTCATTTCGTTACGGTCTATAACCGCACGGAGGGCCGCGCCGATTGGTGGCGCGCCGATTATTCCGGCAAGATCGCCAAGACGCCCGCGGAAGCGGCGCGCGATGCCGAAATCGTGTTTGCGTGTGTTGGGCGCGACGCCGATGTGCGCGAAGTGACGCTCGGGCCAAATGGCGCCTTCGGCACGATGAAGAATGGCGCGGTGTTCGTCGATCACACGACGGCCTCGGCGAGCCTCGCGCGCGAGCTTGGCAAAGCGGCGGAGGAACGCGGTTTCGGTTTTGTCGACGCGCCGGTGTCGGGTGGACAATCGGGAGCGGAGAGCGGTCAGCTCACGATCATGTGCGGCGGCAAGCCGGAAGATTATGCCAGGGCCGAGCTCCTCATGATGCATTACGCCAAGGCGATGAAGCTGATGGGGCCATGGGGCGCGGGCCAGCTCACCAAGATGGTCAATCAGATTTGCATCGCCGGTGTGCTAGCAGGGCTGAGCGAGGGCATGAATTTCGCCGAGCGTGCGGGCCTCGATACGACCAAAGTGTTCGAAGCGATATCGAAAGGCGCCGCGCAAAGCTGGCAGATGGACAATCGCGTCAAGACGATGATCGCGCACAAATTCGATTTCGGCTTTGCCGTCGATTGGATGCGCAAGGATTTGGGCATGTGCCTCGATGAAGCCAAGCACAATGGCGCGGCGCTGCCGGTCACGTCGCTCATCGATGAATTCTACGCCGAGGTGCAGAAGATGGGCGGCGCGCGATGGGATACGTCGAGCCTGATCGAACGCCTGCGCGAGCGGAAGTGATTGAGGGCCTGCGCGGCGCGTCATGGTTCGACAGGCTCACCA
Organism: Alphaproteobacteria bacterium; assembly: GCA_049288095.1. Classification (GTDB taxonomy): domain Bacteria; phylum Pseudomonadota; class Alphaproteobacteria; order CAWBKL01; family CAWBKL01; genus CAWBKL01. The sequence goes on from JBAQHC010000357.1 coordinate 2,125, forward strand.
TGACGTCATCCTGAGCTTGTCGAAGGATGATCGGCAACAAAGCTCAGGCGGCATTGCTTTTGCGATCGGGCGCCGGATGCGAGGTTGCCTTGAGCACGCGGCTCGTGATTTCGGCGAGCATCACGTCTTGCTCGCTCGGCAGGCCTTGATAGCGGAAGTGAAAGAGATTGGCGCCGGTGCGCGCGTCCGCCATATCGACCTGCAGCCGGATGCGGTCACCCATATGGCGCACCGCGCCGGTGAGCACATAGCGGTCGATCTTGCCCAAATTGCCGAAGGCCTCGGCGTTGCGTTCAACCGCGATGTGCGGCGCGAGTGCCCCGAGCACGATCTTCAAGCGCTGTGTAATGGCGTTGGCGTGGGCAATCTCGGCGACATTGCCGCTGCCGGCGCCAAGCGGCTTAAGCACGAGTTGAGCGCGGATCGGAGTCGTTTTGATGGGCGCAGCTTCGGCGGCGGCTGCGACGACCGCCGGGGATGCTGCGGTCTTCGTCGCGCTCGCAGTCGCGATGTCGGTCAGCAATATCGGCTTTTCGCTTTCGGTCGGCGCCGGCGCCCTGCGTATCGCCGTCAATACCGGCTCGGCGCGATTGCGCAGCGGGGACGTGATGACTTCACTTTGATCGACGAATTCGATTGCCCGGTTGCGCCTTGCGATCAGTGCAATTGCAAAGAAAACGCCTACGACGACGCTAATCGTCAGCGCAAAGACGAAAACGACTTCGCTCCACGAATACGGGCCGAGACTTGCGATCCATTGAAGAAAGCTTGCGCCCGCTTTGGCGAGCGCACCCAATACGTCTTTCATCCCATTCCCCTCACGAGCGGCCAGGACCTGCCGCGATGCCGCCCAGCGAACTCTAAGGGCCGCATTTGGCGTTCATGTTACATCAGCCGCGCGCCTGGGGGAGTCCCAAGAGCGGCCGAATTATTTCTTTTGAAGGAGCCGTGCCAGCCGCGGCGCGTAGTAGGTGAGAATGCCATCGGCGCCCGCGCGCTTGAAGGCGAGGAGGCTTTCAAGCATCACGCGCTCGCCGTCGAGCCAGCCGGCACGGGCCGCGGCCTCGATCATCGCGTACTCGCCTGAGACCTGGTAGGCAAAGGTCGGGACCCTCAGCTCACGCTTCACCCGCGCCACGATGTCGAGATAGGGCAAGCCCGGCTTGACCATCACCATATCGGCGCCCTCGGCTATATCGAGCGCGGCCTCGCGGATCGCCTCATCGCTGTTGGCCGGGTCCATCTGATAGGTGCGCTTGTCGCCCTTGAGCCGCTTACCCGAACCGACCGCGTCTCGGAACGGCCCGTAGAAATTGGAGGCGTATTTCGCGGCATAGGACATGATCTTGACGTCCTGGAAGCCGCGGCCATCGAGCGCGGCGCGGATTGCGCCCACGCGCCCGTCCATCATGTCCGAGGGGGCGATGATGTCGGCCCCAGCTGCCGCCTGAACGAGCGCCGATTTGACCATAACCTCGATGGTTTCGTCGTTGAGGATCTTGCCGTCACGAACCAAGCCATCCTGGCCGTCGCTGGAATATTCGTCGAGCGCGACATCGGCGATAAGCCCGATCTCGGGCACAGCCGATTTGATCGCAGAGAGCGCGCGGCACATGAGATTGTCTGGGTTGTAGGCCTCGCTCGCGGCCTCGTTGCGCAAATGATCCGGCGTGTTGGGGAACGGAGCCAGAGCCGGAATGCCGAGATCGGCCGCCTGCTGCGCCGCCTCGACCGCAAGATCGACCGATAGGCGCTCGACGCCCGGCATGGAAGCGATGGGTTCGCGCACGCGCGTTCCCGCGGCAAGGAAGATCGGCCAGATGAGATCATCGACCGAGAGCGTCGACTCGGCGACGAGACGGCGTGTCCATGGGTCGGTGCGGTTGCGCCGCATGCGAACGGCGGGGAAGGCGCCGAGCGGCTGGCTGCTTCCGGGGCGGCTCACGGGTGGTCCCGCCAACCAATCGAGCGCATGTGAGAGCGCGGCGCATCGTCCGGCCTCGCATCGGTATCAGCGCGGACCATCTTCACGAGCCTGGCGATCGGCTTGCCGGCGCGCGTGATCACAACTTCCTCGCCATCCTCGGCGGCCTTCAAGACCGCCATGAAACTGCGCGCGGCCTCGCTCGCTGCAATCGATCTCATTTCCGTCTCCGGATCTCAAGACTAGAGGGCATTCTAGGATGGGCGGGTTAAGATGCAAAACCATGTTACACTTGCAACGGCTTTGTGGGGGATCAGATGGCGGAAGTCGTTGGTGGAAAGACCACTTCGATTGTGGCGCGCATTGCAGAGGTCGCGGCCTGGTTTCCGGTTCTAATGGTGCTGACCGCGGCAGGAGGCATGAGCCTCGTCAACAACATGCATATGGTCGAGCTGCCGGGCTGGGTTCAGTCCGGCCTCGAGATCTATGACAAGTTACGCGATCAGCTGATAAAGATCACGATTGGCAGAACGATCCACTCGAATTACGCGGATGCAGCAATCATGGGGCTCGGCCTCTTGACGATGCTGTCGCGGCGAGTGCTCGGATTCTTGTTTTCAATTGGCGGATTTATTGTGCTCGCAGGAGTTGCGTGGTTCCTCTTGCACAAATATGCCTGAACAATTCGAGCTAAATTCGATACGTAGTTCCCCTACAACTTAAGGGAACCTTAGCGTTTGATCGCTAGGTTGTTAGCTTGAATTTGTGTGTTTGCGTTGGGTTCATTTCATGTCTGCTCAAGCTCAAGTCCGAAAGGAAGAACTTCCTATCGGCGATGCGGATCTCAAAGAGAGTTATCTCGGTGCGCTCCGCTTAGTTGAGCGCTTGCACCGCCAGCTGCTTGACGTCATCAAGTGTGAGCTCGATCGCACGAGCCAGAATGACATCAACAGCGTTCAAGCGCTGCTTCTCTTCAATATCGGCGAGTCCGAGCTTACGGCCGGAGAGCTGAAGACGCGCGGGCACTATCTCGGCTCGAACGTCTCCTACAATCTGAAAAAGCTCGTCGAGTCGGGCTATATTCACCACCAGCGTTCGGATCTCGATCGCCGGTCGGTACGTGTCCGCTTGACCGAGTCGGGCAAGCGCATCTGCCGTATGATCGACGGCCTCTATGCGCGCCATCTCACTTCGCTCGAAAAGGTCGGCGGCATTGCCCGCTCGGAACTCGACGAACAGAACGAGACACTCCAAAAGCTGGAACGCTTCTGGGCGGATCAAATCCGCTTCCGGCTATAGACTGGAAATTTCTGTGGTCTCATCAAAGGGCCGTCGCAGACGGCCCTTTTGTTTTCTATAGTCTCCGGAGACCTCAGCCACATCCGGAGCGAGGATGCGTATGCATCCCTATCTTGAGCACTCCGTCCCGGTTGCGATTGCGCATCGCGGCGGTGCGCTCGAGCAACCCGAAAATTCGATGCGCGCATTCGAGGCCGCGATCACGCTCGGCTACACCTATCTTGAAACCGACGCGCAAGCCACATCCGACGGCGTCGTGATTGCATTTCATGATGATATGCTCGATCGCGCGACGGATCTGCGTGGGCCTGTTGAGCAACGCACTCATGCGGAGATTTCGGTGGCGCGCGTGTCGGGAACAGAGCGGATCCCGGTGCTGCAGGAGGTGCTTACCGCTTGGCCCAATGCGTGCTTCAATATCAGGGTTCATTCAGACGCGGTTATCTCACCACTTGCACGCGTGCTCCGCGTCGCCAATTGTCTCGACCGTGTCTGTCTTGCATCGAACTCGGCGAAGCGCCTCGATCTCATGCGTGAGATCTTCGGTGAGCGTCTCTGCACGGCGCTTGGGCCGGGTGACCTGTCGCAGCTTCGCCGCGCGGCCATGGGCTTACCTCATCGGCGTTTGGCCGGCGGGTGCGCGCAAGTTCCCGAGCGCACGACCCTCGGGGGGCTTTTGCCATGGCGTCTCAATGAGCGCTTCCTTGCGACGGCACACAAGCTCGGCATCCCTGTGCATGTCGCTACCATCAATGAGCCGGCCGAGATGGAGCGCCTGATTGAGCTTGGCGTCGATGGGATCACGACAGACCGGCCGAGTACCTTGCGGGAGGTGATGCAGGCGCAGGGTCTGTGGTTGCGCAACGCGCCCGTGTTGCGAGCCGGTGTGCGGCAGATTCATTAACCGTCTTGGGGCTAGTGTTTTCTTGTCAATCGGTCTTTCAGGACCATTTTTCATCTGCGACAATGCGCGGGGCTGCGGATGAAGTGATTCCGGTTGACCTTGCAAGCCGCCGCCTAGCTCCCCAGCCAGGCGGCGCCGCGTTGTCCGGGGCTACTTGAGAACCACTCGCAAACAGGGCGGTATGAATTACGACGATCACTTTAAATCGGCAATCGCGGCAGTTCGGGCCGAGGGGCGGTATCGGGTCTTTGCCCATCTAGAGCGGCTGCGCGGCGAGTTTCCGAAAGCTCTGCTTCACACCTCTGAGGGTACCAAAGAAGTCATCGTTTGGTGCTCGAACGACTATCTCGGCATGGGCCAGCATCCTGTGGTGACTGGCGCGATGCACGATGCGATCGAGCGGGTCGGCGCAGGCTCCGGCGGCACGCGCAACATTGCCGGCACGACGCATTACCACATCATCCTCGAGCGCGAGCTTGCCGATCTTCACGGCCAAGAGGGCGCGCTGCTCTTCACCTCGGGCTACAACGCAAATGACGCGACACTCGCAACGCTCGCGAAGATCCTGCCGGATCTCGTGGTCCTCTCCGATGAGATGAACCATGCCTCGATGATCGAAGGCATTCGGCGCGGCCGCATGACCAAGATCATTTGGGCGCACAACGATGTCGCCGATCTCGAACGCCATTTGCAAAGCCTGCCGCGGAACAAGCCCAAGCTGATCGCCTTTGAATCGGTCTATTCGATGGACGGCGACATCTCGCCGATCCCGAAGATTTGCGATCTCGCCGAGAAATACGGCGCCATGACCTATCTCGATGAAGTACACGCCGTCGGCATGTATGGCCCGCGCGGCGGCGGCATCTCCGACCGCGACGGCGTCCTGCGCCGCCTGGACATCATCGAGGGCACACTTGCCAAGGCGTTCGGGCTGCAGGGCGGCTACATCGCGGCTTCGGCGAACATCATCGATGCGATCCGTTCCTATGCGCCGGGTTTCATCTTCACAACTTCACTCGCCCCCGTCTTGACTGCAGGCGCGATCGCGAGCGTCCGGCATCTCAAGGCCAGCTCTGCCGAGCGCGAAAGCCAGCAGGAGCGCGCGGCTACCTTGAAGCGCCGGCTTAGGGCGGCGGGGCTTCCAGTTATGCCTTCCGACAGCCATATCGTGCCGGTTCTTGTGGGCGATCCCGTGCGCTGCAAGCAAGTCTCGGATGTCCTGCTTTACGAGCACGGCGTTTACGTGCAGCCCATCAATTACCCGACGGTTGCGCGCGGGACCGAGCGGTTGCGCTTCACGCCCAATCCGTTCCACACCGACGCCCATATGGAAGAGTTGGTGGCGTCATTGACCGAGGTTTGGCGCACTTTGCGGCTCGATCTGGTCGCGGCCTAGCCACCTACTCGTAAAGCTCTCGGCAAATTGGCTTTGTTAGGGTCCGGGCCATGCCGGACGTCTATTTCGAATTCACCTACCAAGGGACCTATGTGAAGGTCGCGGCGATTGATGCCGACAGCGGCCTTGAAGTCAGCATCGTCGGGCCAATCAGCGCGCCCCAATCGGAACTCGAGAAGCTGGCACTCCAGAAACTCGAATTCGTCCGGCGCCGCTCTGAAGAGAAAGCTCCGAAGTCTTAGCAAAAAGGCGGCCCAGTATGGACCGCCTCTGAGCCTTGTAGGATCTCGTTTCGCTTATGCTGCGCGTGTCGCGCGGCGGCCGCGGCGCTTGGTTGCAGTCCGGCCAAGGCCGATTTGCTTGGCAAACTGCGAGCGCTGCTCGGCATATTTGGGCGCAACCATCGGGTAGTCCGCGGGCAAGCCCCATTTCGCCCGATATTCCTCCGGCGACAGATCATAACGCGCGCGCAGATAGCGCTTCAGCATCTTGAGCTTCTTGCCGTCCTCGAGACAGACAATAAAGTCAGGCGTGATCGACTTCTTGATTGCGATCGCCGGCTTTTGCCGCTCCGCCGACGATGGCGCAGAGCCCGCAAGACTTGCCAAAGTATCATGCACGTCGCGGATCATTTGCGCGAGCTGTGCCGCGGGCAATGGATTGAACTGGACATAGGCAGACACAATATCCGTCGCCAGCCGCAGCATCTCGTCGTTGTTCGCTACTTTGTTTCCGTCGACGTTCGACATCAAAATCCTCTTACACGAGTTGTCTCTGACAACACTTATGAATCGCACTCTTCCTCATATACCGAGAGTGACTTCAACATGTCAAAGTAGAGCTGTGCATAAAGTCGTCAAGAAAGCTCTCTGACACGATTATCCGTTCGCGTCACGAAGAGCAACCGAAGTTTAAAGGCGAAACTTCAGGCAAAAATTTCGCCTGTCACGCATATCAGCAAGTCTTATGCATACGTAGTCGTACGAGCTTCACTGGAAGAAACAATGCTGGTCGATCGTTTAAGTTTTCGCATGAGTGCAGTTAGCGAAGCGATACACGGATAGGTAGAGTGTTTAATCTTGATTTGGTTGTTGTCGTAAACTAATTTGGGTTCCCGCTAGATATTGTGGAAGGACCCTTTTCCCACTCCGCAGCTTGTTGATAATCTCCGCGGCCTTCCGGCCGTAACCCGGAGTTGAAGCACTTTAAGGACCGAGCGATGAGCAGTGCAGCGGCGGCCGTGCGGCCAGCAGGCGTTGAGAGCTTTTTCAAGACGCCGCTCGAACAGAGCGATCCTGATGTGTTTGCCGCGATTAAAGGCGAGCTCAAGCGCGAGCAGGATCAAATCGAGCTCATTGCTTCTGAAAATATTGTGAGCCGTGCGGTTTTGGAAGCACAGGGGTCAGTACTTACGAACAAATACGCAGAAGGATATCCGGGCCGCCGTTATTACGGTGGTTGTGAGTACGTCGATGTGGTCGAGCAGCTCGCGATTGATCGCGCGAAGAGGCTGTTCGGCTGTTCTTTTGCGAATGTCCAGCCGAACTCCGGCAGTCAGATGAATCAGGCCGTGTTTCTCGCGCTTCTCAAGCCGGGCGACACGTTCATGGGGCTTGATCTTAGCGCGGGCGGGCATCTGACCCACGGCTCGCCGGTCAATATGTCCGGCAAATGGTTCAAGGTTGTGCCCTACGGTGTGCGCCGCCAGGATCAATACATCGACATGGACGAGGTGTCGCGAATTGCGCATGAGGCAAAGCCGAAATTGATCATCGCCGGCGGAACGGCTTACGGGCGTATCATCGATTTCAAACGGTTCCGCGAAATTGCCGACGAAGTCGGTGCCTATCTTCTCGTCGACATGTCGCATTTTGCCGGGCTCGTGGCGGGCGGCGTCTATCCCAGCCCGTTGCCGTACGCCCATGTCGTGACGACAACGAACCACAAGACTCTGCGCGGCCCGCGCGGCGGCATGATCCTCTCTAATGATGAGGAAGTCGCCAAGAAAGTTCAGTCGGCGGTATTCCCTGGGTTGCAGGGCGGACCGCTCATGCATGTGATTGCGGCGAAGGCTGTTGCACTTGGGGAAGCCTTGCGGCCGGAGTTCAAGACGTATGCGAGCAACGTCGTTGCAAATGCCAGAGCACTCGCGGTGCGATTGATGGATCACGGGCTCGACATCGTGTCCGGCGGAACGGACAGCCACGTGATGCTTGTCGATCTGCGCCGTAAGCAGGCGACCGGCAATATCGCGGAGAAGGCGCTCGACCGCGCGCGCATCACTTGCAACAAGAACACGATCCCGTTCGATCCGGAGAAGCCGGCGGTGACATCCGGTATCAGGCTCGGCTCGCCAGCCGGCACGACACGCGGCTTCGGCGCCAAGGAGTTTGGCGAGATCGCTGACTATATCGTCGAGGTTCTGGACGGTTTGAAAGCGAACGGTGCGGAGAACAACGCGGCAGCCGAGAAGGCCGTCGCCGCACGCGTTCTGGATCTCTGCAAGCGCTTTCCGATCTATTGAGGGCTGCTGATGCGCTGTCCGTTTTGCACGAGTGAAGACACCCAGGTGAAAGACTCGCGCCCGGCCGAGGACAATATGGCGATCCGGCGTCGCCGCTATTGCCCCGAGTGCGGCGCTCGCTTCACGACCTTCGAACGCGTGCAGCTTCGCGAGCTGACGGTTGTCAAGAAGAGCGGGCGGCGCGTGCCGTTCGATCGCGACAAGCTTTTACGCTCGGTGCAGATCGCGCTGAGGAAGCGACCTGTGGAGGCCGAGCGCGTCGAGCGAATGGTCAGCGGCATTGTGCGGCGCCTTGAGTCGACCGGCGAAACCGAGATCCCTTCGGAGACGATCGGTGAGCTTGTGATGGATGGGCTTGCGGCTCTCGATCCGGTGGCTTATGTGCGCTTTGCCTCGGTCTACAAGAACTTTCGCGAGGCGCGCGACTTCGAAACTTTCCTCGGCCGGCTCGAAAACGCCGAGCAGGATTGAGCAGCCTAGTTCTGTCATTCCGGACGCGATGCAGCATGCAATGCTGCTTCGCAGATCCGGGATCCAGAAGAACCATTGTGGATCCTGTGTCTGCGCTGCGCCACTGTGATGCAGCGCGCACGGGATGACATGAAAAATGACGAAGCAGCACGATACTGACTTCATGCGTGCGGCGCTGATGCTCGCGCGGCGCAATCTCGGCAACACCTGGCCGAACCCGTCGGTCGGTTGCGTGCTGGTGCGCGAAGATCTGGCTTCGGAGCCGGTGATTGTCGGGCGCGGCTGGACGGAGCGCGGTGGCCGCCCACATGCCGAAACGCAAGCAATTGTGCGCGCTGGAGAGCTCACGCGCGGCGCGACGGCTTACGTCACGCTCGAGCCGTGCTCGCATCATGGCCACACCCCGCCCTGTGCCGAGGCCTTGATCAAGGCGGGCATCAAGCGCGCGGTCATTGCGCTCGTCGATCCCGATCTGCGCGTGGCTGGGCGCGGCATCGAAATGCTGCGCGCAGCGGGGATCGAGGTCGAGATCGGCGTTGAAAGCGCAGCGGCGAGGGCGATAACGCGCGGCCACGCCAAGCGCATCACACAAGACGTGCCGATGGTGACGCTCAAGCTTGCAACCACGCTCGATGGCCGCATCGCGACGCATAGCGGAGAAAGCAAATGGATCACGAGCAGTCTCGCGCGCGCCGAAGCGCATCGCCTTCGCGCTGCGCATGATGCCATCTTGATCGGTTCCGAAACCGCAGTGCGTGACAACCCGATGCTCACCTGCCGTCTGCCGGGCCTGGATGACCGGTCGCCGGTCCGTGTCATCGCGGATGGCCGGCTGCGCTTGCCCCTGACATCGGCGATTGCCAGCTCTGCGCGTGATGTGCCTACTTGGCTTGTCACCGCGCCCGGCAATCAGCATGCGCGGCTACAGGCCTTCGCGGATTGCGGTATCGATGTCGTCGAAGTGCCGGTGGGCGATGGCGGCTCGCCGGATATTCGCGCGACGCTCGGCGTTCTTGCCGCACGCGGTATCACGCGCGTCCTCGCCGAAGGCGGAGCCCGCCTTGCCGCGGCGCTGGTCAAGGACGATCTCATAGACGAGCTACACTGGTTCCGGGCGGCAACCGTCATCGGCGGCGATGGCCGGCCGGCGATCGACGCCTTTGGCATCGAAGCCTTGGCAGAAATCCGCCGTTTTTCACGTGCGAGTGTGAGGCCGGTCGGCGAGGATGTTGTGGAAACCTACGCGCGGGAGTCGTAGAACAAACTGTCATGTTTACAGGGATTGTTACCGATGTGGGCCATGTGAGGGCCCTTGAGAAGCGAGGCGATTGGCGGGTCGAGATCGAGACCGGCTATGATGCCGCGACCATCGACATTGGAGCCTCGATCATTTGCTCGGGCGCGTGCCTGACCGTGGTTGCGCGCGGCAGTGCCGGCAACAAGCATTGGTTTGCCGTTGATGTTTCGGAAGAGACGCGGCGCGTGACCACGTTGGGCGAATGGCAAAAGGGAACACCGATCAATCTCGAACGCTCGCTCAAGGTGGGCGATGAGCTTGGCGGTCACATCGTGCTCGGCCATGTCGATGGGGTGGGCGAGGTTGTTTCCGTTACACCGGAGAACGACTCCCTGCGCTATCGCTTCCGCGCGCCAAAGTCGCTGATGGCGCAAATCGCGTCGAAGGGCTCGATTGCGGTTGATGGCGTCTCGCTCACGGTCAACGCAGTTGGCGGCGATTGGTTCGAGGTCAATATCATTCCGCACACGCGAGCCGTGACGAGTTTTGGCGAGCTTAAGCCCGGCAGCAAAGTTAATCTCGAAGTCGATGTGCTCGCGCGCTATGTGGCGCGGGCGAGGGAAGTGCAATGAGCGACACGATGGATGATCAACTACATTCGCTGCGCCATATCGATTTCGCAGACTTCCTCTCATCCATCGAGGACGTGATCGAGGATGCGCGCAACGGGCGCATGTTCATTCTGGTCGATCACGAAGAACGAGAGAATGAAGGCGACCTCATCATCCCGGCGCAAATGGCCGGGCCTGATGCGATCAACTTTATGGCGAAGTTCGGCCGCGGGCTCATTTGCTTGGCGATCACGCAGGAGCGTGCCGAGCATTTGGGCCTTGAGCTTATGTCGCGCAAGAACCAGACGCGCCATCAAACCGCCTTCACGGTTTCGATCGAGGCCAAGAGCGGCGTCTCGACCGGCATTTCGGCGCATGACCGCGCGCGAACGATTTCGGTGGCCATCGATCCCAAATCACGGCCCGACGATATCGTCACGCCTGGCCATGTGTTTCCGCTGGTCGCTCGCGATGGCGGCGTGCTCGTCCGCACCGGCCACACCGAGGCTGCAGTCGATATCGCGCGGCTCGCCGGCCTCAATCCGTCCGGCGTGATCTGCGAGATCATGAATGACGACGGCACGATGGCGCGCCTGCCGGATCTCGTGAAATTCGCGCAGCTGCACGGCATCAAGGTCGCGACGATCGCCGACCTCATCGCCTACCGCCGCCGGCACGATCACTTCCTCAAGCTCACCGCGAGCCAGGAGATCGAAAGCGAGTTCGGCGGCAAGTGGCTGCTCAAACTCTATGTGAACTCGATCGACAAGGTCGAGCATGTCGCGCTGGTGAAAGGCGACATTACCTCGCCCGGGCCGGTGCTCGTACGCGTGCACACAACGCGCCTCTTCAACGATCTCATCGGCGTCAAGGGCTATCCACACGATGCCGTGCGCAAATCGATGAACATTATTGGCGAAGAGGGGCGCGGCGTGGTCGTCCTGGTCCGCGATCTCGATTACAGCATCGTTTCTGATCACTTCGCGCCGCCACGTCCGGCCCGCCGCGAAGAGAAGGAGTTGCGCGAAATTGGTATTGGCGCGCAAATTCTTTCCGACATCGGCGTCAAGGAAATGATTATTCTTTCGAACACCAAACGCAATCTCGTCGCGCTCGAAGGCTATGGGCTCACCGTGGCCGGTCATCGTCCCATTCCGTAGGCGGATAACTCGTGGCTGCTCCCAAAATTCTCATTGTCGAAGCGCGGTTTTATCCGGAGATCTCGGATGCGCTGCTCAAAAGCGCAAAGGCCGTGCTTTCGGCCGCGCGGGCGAAGAGTGAGGTCATGACAGTGCCGGGCGCGCTTGAAATCCCGCCTGCGATTGCACTGGCGCGGCGCGAGTTCGACGGCTTTGTTGCGCTCGGGCTGGTACTACGCAAGGAGACCTACCACTTCGAGGTCGTTGCCAATGAAAGCGCGCGGGGCCTTATGGATCTTGGGGTCCGCAAGGGCTTGGCGATCGGCAACGGCATTCTCACTTGCGACAGCTTGGAGCAAGCGATGGTGCGCGCCGATGGCACGCATCAGGACAAAGGCGGGGATGCCGCGCGCGCCTGTCTTGCCATGATTGCCGTCAAGGAGCGCTTTGCGCGCGACGACCGATGAGCGCGGGTGGCAATTCAGGCGAGGCGCGCCATTTTGCGCGACTTGGCGCGGTTCAAGCTCTTTATCAGATGGAGATGAGCGGCGAAGGCCATGAGACGGTCTTGCGCGAATTCAAGGACCACCGCTTTGGTAAGCCGATCGACGACATGGAAATGCCGCAAGCCGATTGCGCGCATTTCGAGCGCATCGTGAACGGCGTGATTGCGCGTCAGGACGAGATCGATCAAGGTATCAACAAGGTGCTGCGCGCCGGCTGGCCGCTCGCGCGCCTCGATGCCACGGTGCGGGCGATCTTGCGGGCGGGCGCCTTCGAGCTTCTGGCGTGCCCCGATGTTCCGCCCAAGGTTGCCCTCAACGAATATGTCGAGCTTGCCAGCGAGTTCTACTCGGGCGAGGAACCGGCCTTTATCAATGGCGTGCTCGACGGCTATCTTAGAAGCTTGCGAGGCGCTCCTGAATCCGCCGCCCGCTAGCCGTCATGGTTCGACAAGCTCACCATGACGGACTTACACTCCCGTCATCCTGAGCCTGTCGAAGGATGACGGACGATGGACGAGTTTGGCCTCATTGCGAAATATCTAAAGCCGCTGGCCAAGGCGCCGGGCGCTTTTGGCCTTGCCGATGATGCTGCGACAGTCGCCGTACCGCCGGGCAATGAGCTCGTCATCACCAAAGATGCCATTCTTGCGGGCGTTCATTTTCTCGAGACCGATCCTCTCGACCTCGTTGCGAAGAAGCTGATGCGCGTCAACATCTCGGATCTTGCCGCGAAGGGCGCGCGGCCGCTCGGCTATTTGCTTGCCTGCTGCTGGCCGAAATCGACCAAAGAGGCGGATGTCGCGGCGTTCGCGCGCGGCCTTGCCGAAGATCAATCCGTATTCGAACTAAATCTGCTCGGCGGCGATACGACGCCAACCCCCGGCCCGCTCACTCTAAGCATGACCGCGCTTGGCCTCGTCCCGCGCGGTCAGATGGTGCATCGCGCCGGTGCCCGCGCGGGCGACCGTATCTTCGTCACGGGAACGATTGGCGATGCCGGGCTCGGTCTCAAAGTTGCGCAGGGCGAGAAGACCGGCATCAGCGAAGCCGACTCCAAATTTCTCCTCGGGCGCTACCGGTTGCCGGAGCCGCGCCTGGAGTTTGGGCTGGCCGCCCGAACTTCCATGCTCGCTTCGATCGATGTCTCGGACGGCCTGATCATGGATGCTGGACATATCGCGGAGACGTCCGGTGTCGGCATCCGCATCGAGGCGGCGAAGTTGCCGCTGAGCAGTGCGGCCGCATCCTGGATTAAAGGTGGCGGCGCGCCCTTGTTCCTCGCGACTTGCGGCGACGATTATGAGATCTGCTTCACCGCGCCGGCTGGCTCGGCACCGAAGCTGATGGAGATTGCCGAGAAGACCAAGACAAAGTTAACCGAAATTGGCGAGGTAATCCCTGGCGCGGGCGTCCAATTCATCGGCCGCGATGGCCGCGAAATTGCGGTTCCCAAGCTCGAGCCAACCTATTTCCGCGCCGGTCCGTTTTAGCCCCTTTAACGGCGCCGCTGGCAGACTGCCGGCATGAAGCTTCTCCGCCTTTGCCTCCTTTGCCTCCTGGTGTGCACGATGGTGCCTTCGGGCACGTTCGCCTCCGAGACGAAGCCTGCCGCCGAAGCCAAATCCAGAAAACCTGCTGAGGGCAAAGCTCAAGAGGGCAAGGGCAAAGAGAAGAAGGGCAAGGAGGGCGATGGCGAGGTCAGGAAGGACGATTATGGCCTCTTCAACATCCGGGACAATTTGGTGCCGATCCCCACGATCATCGCGCCGGTCCTGTGCAATGACCGGCTGACTGCGCATCTTTACATCTATATCGCTGCGATTACCGCCGATGGCTCGGATGCCAACGAAGTAAAAAAGCGCCTGCCCTATGTCCAGGACGCGCTTGTGCGCGAGGTGAACGACCACACGATGGTGATAGCCAATCCCGACGCCGATCCGGACACCAAGAGCATGATCGCCCGCTTCAAGACGGTCATCAATGCCGCGGTGGGCAAGCCTTTGGTGACAGAAATTCAGGTCGGCCGCATCGACATGTCACCTTACTAAAGCGCGCTCGTTTTTTCGGGGCGCGCGCAATTTCCGGTGCGTGCGAGACGATAGATTATTGTTGGCGCATACGATTCGGCTGATCGGGCCCTGAGGAGGATCCATGAACCGTGCCGAGCGCAAACGTCAAGCGAAAGAAGACGAAAAGTGCCTGCTGCACGGCATCGATCCGGACACTAGCGATGCCTCGTTGACCGTTGCGATGACGCGCCAGATGTGCGTGCTGTTCGAAAAAGCCAAGCGCACGGGCAGCGTCGAGGCGCCGATCAAATTCTTCTACGCCAAAGTGGCTGAGACTTTGTCGGCACAGCCGATTCAAGTCGCCTGCGCGCGTGGATGCTCGCATTGTTGCAACGGTTGGGTCAGCGCAACCGCCCCCGAAATCTTGTTCATGGCCAGTCGTGTGCGCGAACGCGGAGAGGCATTGGCCGCGCGCGCTCAGGCCGCGTACGGGGTAACGAACGTCTTCACAATGGCGGAACGGCCGGAACATCAGCACCCCTGCCCGATCTTGGAGGACAATTCTTGCGGCCTTTATGAGGCGCGGCCTTTCATGTGCCGGCTTGCGGCGTCGGTGGATGCGAACGCCTGTTTGCGGGTGATCCGCCTGCTTCAGCCGGGTACGATTCCCGCGCCGATGCGGCATTTGAAGGCCCGCGCGCGTTACGAG
>JBAQHC010000358.1:0-3677 GCA_049288095.1 Alphaproteobacteria bacterium
CCACGGAAGAGGCCGCGCGAGACAAGCCGGCCCGCGGGCATGGGCTGCGGAGTTTTGCTGTCGTCGTTATTCGCATTCACGGGGTCGAGCGCTGCGGGCTCGACATGCGCAAGGTCGAAGCGGCCGAGATAGGAGATGCCGAGCTCACGGAACACATAATCGAGCACCGAAGTCGCCGATTTGATCGAGTCGTTGCCCTTCACGATGCCGGCCGGCTCGAAGCGCGTGAAGGTGAAAGCGTCGACGAACTCCTCGAGCGGCACGCCATATTGCAAGCCGATCGAAACCGCGATGGCGAAATTGTTCATCATCGAGCGGACGGCCGTGCCTTCCTTGTTCATGTCGATGAAGATTTCGCCGAGCGAGCCGTCTTCATATTCGCCGGTGTGCAGATAGACCTTGTGGCCGCCGACTGCGGTTTTCTGGATGTAGCCCTTGCGCCGGTCGGGCAGCTTGCGCCGGCCTTCGCGCGCAACAATGCGCTCGACAATCTTCTCGGTGACGATCTGTGCACGGACGGCTTGCGGCGCCTCGATGATGCGTTCGACGACTTCCTCGGCCGTCTCCTCCGCGTCCTCGACCAGCTGCGAACTCAGCGGTTGCGACAGCTTGGAGCCGTCGCGGTAGAGCGCATTGGCTTTGAGGGCAAGCTTCCAGGACAGCTCGTAAGCCGCGCGGCACTCCCCGACGGTTGCCGAGTTCGGCATGTTGATCGTCTTGGAGATGGCGCCGGAGATGAAAGGCTGCGCCGCCGCCATCATGCGAATGTGGCTTTCTGGCGAAAGCGCGCGCTTGCCGATCCGCCCGCACGGATTGGCGCAATCGAACACCGGCAAATGCTCTTCTTTGAGGTAGGGCGCGCCTTCGAGCGTCATCGCGCCGCAAACATAGAGGTTGGCAGCCTCGATCTCGGCTTTCGTGAAGCCCATATGCTCCAACAGCTCGAAGCTCGCATCGTCGAGCTGCTCCTCAGTCGCACCGAGCACCTCGATGCAGAACGCATCACCCAGCGAATAGCGGTTGAAGGCAAAGCGCACATCGAACACATCGGCGAGCTGCTGCTCGATCTTGTCGAGATCGGCGCTGGTGAAGCCGAGCGCTTTCAGGCGCTCGTGGTTGATGCCCGGCGCATTGACGAGCGTTGCGTGGCCGACCGCATAATCGACGATCTCTTTGACTTCATCGCCGGCATAGCCAAGTGCGCTCAGCGCCTGCGGCACAGCTTGGTTGATGATCTTGAAATAGCCGCCGCCGGCGAGCTTCTTGAATTTCACCAGCGCGAAGTCGGGCTCGATGCCGGTGGTCTCGCAATCCATCACGAGGCCGATCGTGCCGGTTGGCGCGATGACGGTGGCCTGCGCATTACGGAAGCCATGCTCGGTGCCGAGCACCAGCGCTCGGTCCCACGCGGCGCGCGCGCGCGCCACGAGCTCGATGTGTGGGCAATCCTCGGCATTGAGCGCAACTGGTGGCGTTGAAAGCTGCTCGTAGCCGCCAAGCTTGGCTTCGGCTTCCGCGCCGCCATAGGCCGCGCGGCGATGGTTGCGGATGACGCGCAGCATCGGCTCCGCGTTGTGCCAATATTTCGGGAACGCGCCGAGCTGTTTCGCCATTTCGGCGGAGGTTGCGTAGGAGATACCTGTCATCAGCGCGGCGAAAGCTGCGGCGATTGCGCGGCCCTTGTCGGAGTCGTAGGCGATACCCGACGACATCAACAGCCCGCCGATATTGGCAAAGCCAAGCCCGAGCGTGCGGTAATCAAACGAGCGCTGCGCGATCTCGCGGCTCGGGAATTGCGCCATCAGCACGGAAATTTCGAGCGCAATCGTCCACAGCCGGCAGGCATGCTCGAAGCCCTGAACGTCGATGCCGATCTCGCCCGAAAGGGGATCCTCGGCTTGGAATGCCTTGAGGTTGATCGAAGCGAGATTACATGCCGTGTTGTCGAGGAACATATATTCCGAGCACGGATTACTGGCGCGGATTTCACCGCCCGCTGGGCAGGTGTGCCAATCATTGATGGTCGTGTGGAATTGCACGCCGGGATCGGCGCAAGCCCACGCCGCCTCCGACACCTTATCCCACAGCTCGCGCGCTTTGAGTGTCTTCGCGACTCTGCCGTCGGTCCTGTAGGTCAAATCCCAATTGTCATCGGCTTCGACGGCTTTGAGGAATTTGTCCGTCACGCGCACCGAATTGTTCGAGTTCTGGCCCGACACGGTGAGATAGGCATCCGAATCCCAATCGGTGTCGTAAGTGCGGAAGTCGATGTCCTCAATGCCCTGGCGCGCGAATTGGATCACGCGCTGGATGTAATTCTCCGGAATCATCGCGCGTTTGGCGGCTTGGATCTCACGCCTGAGCGCGGGATTCTTTTTGGGGTCGAAGCAATCGCCATCCGGCCCATCGCAATTGATGCAGGCCTTCATCACGGCTTTCAAATGCTTCTCGGTGATGCGGCTGCCGACAACGAGCGCGAGCACTTTCTGCTCTTCGACCACCTTCCAATCGATGAAATCTTCAATGTCCGGGTGATCCATATCGACGATCACCATCTTCGCGGCGCGCCGCGTGGTGCCGCCGGATTTGATTGCGCCCGCCGCGCGGTCGCCGACCTTGAGGAAGCTCATCAAGCCGGAAGATTTGCCGCCGCCGGAAAGCGCCTCTTTCGCACCCCGGAGTGATGAAAAGTTCGAGCCGGTGCCGGAGCCGTATTTAAACAGGCGCGCCTCGCGCACCCACAAATCCATGATCCCGCCCTCATTGACGAGATCGTCCTTGATGCCCTGGATGAAGCAGGCATGCGGTTGCGGGTGTTCGTAAGCTGATTGCGAGCGCGTCAAAACGCCCGAGCGGTAATCAACGTAATAATGACCTTGCGCCGGGCCATCGATTCCGTAGGCCCAATGCAAACCGGTGTTGAACCATTGCGGCGAGTTGGGCGCGGCGGCTTGGGTCGCCAGCATGAAGCGCATCTCGTCGTAATAGGCGAGCGCATCGTCTTCCGAATCGAAATAGCCGCCTTTCCAGCCCCAATAGGTCCAGGCGCCGGCCATGCGGTCGAACACTTGGCGCGCTGAAAGCTCGGGGCCGAATCGCTTTGCCGAATCGAGTGCATCAAGTGCGGACTTGTCCGCCGCGCGGCGCGCGAGCCATAGCGGCACGCCTTCCTCGGCAACCGGCTTCAGAATCGCCGGCACGCCGGCTTTGCGGAAATATTTCTGCGCGAGCACATCGCACGCGACCTGGCTCCACTCCGCCGGCACCTCGATGTCGTCGAGCGCGAAGACCACGGACCCGTCGGGGTTCTTGATCGAGCTCGAAGCGCGCCGGAACGGAATCGTCTCGTAGGGGTCTTGGCCTTCTTTTGTGTATTTGCGTTCGATGCGCATCTCGTCTCAGCCTTTGGTCGCTCAACAGGGGTCGCCTCTGGCTCCGAATCGGGCAAAGCTCAGGTGTCCGGGCCGAAGCTCACGCATGGCCCGCTTCCCCTCGAAATTGCTGTCCGGAGGTGAGGAGCGCGCTACATCTTGTGGCTCGCCCCTCAGCGGACCCAAAGGCTAGTGCAGCCACTTTTCTGCCGCAAGCGATTCTTGGGCCTGTTGAGCAAATTTCCCCCGCCCAACGCGGCCGCCCGTTAACCTCTTGTTAAACCGTAGATTCGTAGCGCCTCAGGC
>JBAQHC010000359.1:0-1558 GCA_049288095.1 Alphaproteobacteria bacterium
GCTCACGGCTTTGCAGTTTGACATCCATGGCTTGGAAGGGTTGATTCAACTCCTCCGCCAGGCCAATCTGGCCAGCCCCGCGTCGCTGGAAAGGCTCCAGAAGCTCTTGGACAATGCCCGCGCCAAGCTCACCGAGCTTCGCGCCGCTCCGGAGGGGGTGGACAATACCAAGGCCACGCTGGCCATCCTGCAGCAGGTCGGCGGAGCGGCCGCGGTCGGCGCCTACTGTCAGGAGCACAAGCCCAGCACGGACATCCTCCGCGCCGCGGACGCCTCGGTGGACAGCGAACTGGCGATGTTGTGGTGGGAAGGCTATCCGCTCGACCGCCAGGTGCCCAATCTGCTGTATTGGAGGGCGCGCCCCCCTCAATCGGCCCCGGGGCAGCTTTATCCGCCGGTGCTGCTGACGGCGCGAATCGACGGGCCGTCCAAAGCAGACGCCATGCGGATTATCCGCGACTCCGTCCAAACGGAGAAGGTGGGCCTGACGGGCACCTTTTACATCGACGCCGGCGGACCCGAACGCGCCAAGCACTACGACGAGTTCCTGCGGGCCCTGGCCCAACTCGTCCGCACCCGCACGCACATCCCCGTGGTGCTGGACGAGTCTGCGGCGGTGTTCCCGCCGGACAGTTGCCCCAACACCGCTCTGTACGTCGGATGGTACAGCCTTCAGAAATACATCCCCGCGTTCCAGTGGGTCCCCGGATCGGTCGGCTGGCACATCGCCAGTTTTGAGGCCATGCACCTGCGGGACCCCAGCAGCCCGGAGTGGTGTCCGCAGATGATCCGCAACGGCGTGGCAGCCACGCTGGGCGCGGTGGACGAACCGACCCTGGCGACCTTGCCGATGCCGACGGATTTCTTCGCCCTGCTGCTCACCGGCCAATACACGGTGGCGGAGTGCTACTGGCGGACCGTGCCGACGGCCAGCTGGCGGCTGACGCTGATTGCCGATCCGCTCTACAACCCCTTCAAGGTCAATCCGCAGATCCAACTCCAGGACCTGCCGCCGGGACTCGCCCCTCCGCCTCAATGGGGCGCCTGGCCGGCCGGGTTGGTGGTGACCACATCCAGCGCCCCCGCCGCGACGACGGCTACCAGCCCCACCACCTCAACCGCCCCGGCGTCCCCGTAGGGCCCGGTTTCTTATGAAGTTTTCGCCTCCGCCGTTCCGCCGCCCAGCACGGGATAGGTCGTGCCGCCGGAAGGGAACACCACCACGCGCTGGGGAGAGTTGCCCAGAATCCTATGGGTCTCGGCAATCGCCTCAGTCGGGTCGGCGAATATCTTCAGGCCGGGAAACGTCCTTCCTTCAGCCGCCAGGGCGGGCGACACCATGAAAATCGTGTTGCGGTGGATCGCCTGCAACGCCAGGCGGATGAAGAACGCCGCGTCCCCCGCCAGGTTCGGCGCCAATCGCGTGATCAGATTGCTCAGCCCCGAGCTGCCCAGCAAGCGGACCAGCCGCCGGACCATTTGCCAACTCACCGGCCACTGCGGCACGTCCATGCCGTACATCCCCGCCTGGCAGCGGGTGAAACACAGAATGACCCCG
>JBAQHC010000360.1:0-3511 GCA_049288095.1 Alphaproteobacteria bacterium
GGGTCGCCTCGATTACCGTCAAGAGTTCTGTGCCCTCGCGCATCACGCTTTCAACGAAAGCGGCGCCGCGCTCGCCCAAACCGCAAATGATGCTGTGGCCGCGCCGGTTGCGCGCGGCCATCATGCTGATTTGCGACGCAAAGACATGAAGGCCAAGCTGTACAATGGCAGAAAGCGTGACCAACGGCGCCAAGAACTGCGCCGCGCGCAGATAGCCGTTATGCCCCAGTTGAGTGGCATTCATCTTGAAGAGCCAGATCGTCCGGTAGATCACGTCAAGAACATCCGTCGGCCCGTTTGGCTCCATTGACCAGCCGATGACGGAGAGCGCGAACGCGGCGATCGCCGAGATCAGGATGATGATCCATGCGGCGCGATCAGTGTTGAAAGAGGGCATCCAGGATTTGCGAGTGCTGTGAACGGATCAGACGCGCAAAGCTATCGCATTGCGCTGCCTTTGTATCCTCTCGTTATAAGGCCTGCTTATAGCTTTTCGATGACCCGCCGGCGTACGAACACGCTTCGCGCGAGCCACAGGAGCAGCGAGAATATGGCCGCGGGCAAGAACATCAGGATCACCCACAGATAGCTCGCTTCAATGGGTAAATCGGTAAGCATTACCGCGAGGATATAAAGGCAGGCGAGCGCAAGGACACCGCTCGTGATCCAACGCGTTGGGCCCGACAGGTGGAGGAGCGCTGCGATGCCCTTTAGCAGAAGTCCGATGATGAGCGTCGCGAGTGCCAGGACAATACCCTTGCCAATGAGGTAACCGAGGCGCTTGGGATGCTCGATTAGATTGGCCGGAGTCGGTGCCCGATTGGCGAAAACAACGGGCGGCAGATCAAGGACGACAGGCGAATGGAATGCGCCGTTGATATGTCCGACGATTTGAACCTCGTTGCCTGAGGCAATGTCCCAGATGCGGCCCGTGTTATCGCGCGATCCGGTCGCGATCAATTTACCGTCAGGCGAGACCGCAAGGGCGCGCACGGCGCCGAGATGCCCCGTAAGCTCGCGCTCAAGTGTGCTTGACCTCAGATCCCAAATTCGTACGACGCTATCGATACCGCCTGTCGCAAGCTCATGATCGCCGATGAAGGCGATCGCAAACACTTTTGCGCCGTGATTGACGCGCGCGATGCGCTCGCGGCTGCCGACGCTCCACACATAGGCTTCGCCATTTTCGCCGGCAGCGGCGACGCGCCGGCCCTTATCGTCGAGCGCGACGGAGAAGAAGTTCATTCCGGGCGCGCCGCCAAGGGCTGCGGTGTTTGTGCCGGTCGACCAACGCCAGAGCCGGACCGTTCCCGATGTATCGGCGGAAGCAATCGTATTCCCGTCCGTGCTCACCGCGAGCGCGTTGACGCGGCTGCCGTCATTCATCGTCCGCTTCTGGTCGCCGCTGTCGGAATCCCAAATGCGCAGCGTGCCGTCGGCGGAGGCCGTGACGATCTCATGCGAACTCGGGTGGAAGTCGGCATCGAGAACGCTCGCCGTATGACCTTTCAGCGTAAGCCGAAGGTCGCCAGACTGGGCATCCCATATTTTGGCCGTGAGATCACGCGATGCCGTGACGACTGATTTTTCGTCCGGGCTGAACTTCGCGCTCCACACCCAGTTCTGATGGCCAGTCAAAATGGCCAGCTGGGCGCCGCTCGCCGCATCCCATACGCGCGCCGTTCCATCATCGGAAGCCGTCGCCAGCATTTTGCCCGAGTGGCTGAACGAAACGCCGTTGATGTTGGAGCCCGATATGCCTTTGATTTGAACGGCCTTGAGGGCCTCTGTGTAGAGCCGGCCTTCGAGAATGGCCGGTGCAATTGAGATCATCGAGAACAGCAACAGCCCGATATAGGAGCGCGACAGCAAACGCAGCGAAGCAACGCCGCCACTGCGATCGGCTTCGAAATTTCCAAGGCGTGAAATGAAGACGAGCAGCGCGATCGCACCAACGATAAAGGGGCGATAAGCGGGATAGATAAAGTCCGAATGGTAAGCGAGATAGCCAAAGGCGCCGGCGACAAGCAGCGTCAGCGCGATTGCGCGCCACAGCAGCGCCATGCGCAGTCTCTGGCCGGTAACGAAATGCTTGGCCTCTTTGGCGCGCGGCGCTTTCGCCGGCTTCGCTTTCGGTTCCTTCCGGCGTCGTGGTGGCGGAGGAGGCGGCGAAGCAGGCGCGTCTTCCTCTTCGATCTCCTGCTCGACCGTCTGAGGCTCTTCCGGCTCCGGTTCGGGTGCCTTGTTTTGCGTCAGCCGCTGCTTCGTGTAGTCGGCGATGAGAGAAACGAACTCAAGCAGCGCCTTATCATCCGGCCGCCCGCGCCAATGGGTGAGATCGGCGGTCTGTATTTGTCTGAAACCCAAGGGAATATCGACGAGGTCGACGAGCGCCGGAAACAGAATGCCGCGCGCAGCGCCTTCATCCGCTTCATCGCATACAAAACGGGAAGACACGGAGTATTGCGACCAGACGACAATGACCGCCTCGGCCTTGCCCAGCGAGGCGGTTATCTCCTCCCGGAAACCCGATCCGGTCTTGATATGCGGGTCCCACCAGACCTTGAGCCCGGCCCGCTCAAGCGCTTGAGCGATCACCTGAACTCGCGGGCGATCCTCGCGCGAATAGGAAATGAAAACGTCGGTCACAGCCCCGCCCCCCGGTGCGTGGAGCCTTCTTACCATATCGGGAACTTTGGCAGAAGCCGGGCAACCCCTGCTCAGTGCGTCACAAGTGGCTCAAAGCCGCCGGAAGGCTGCCAAAGCGTGGGCTTTGCCCCGCCGATCACTGGGCCGCGGGCTTTGATGGCACTACCGGCGCCGCCGGATCCTGTATCGAGCGTAGATAGGCAATCAGATCCGCAATTGCCGGGGGGTCGAGCTCGAAGACAGGCATCTGTACGCCCTCATGGCCGACCATGATGCCCTCGGCGAGCGCCTCTTCAATATCCTCAAGCGGCCACTTGGAAGCAAAGGTCCGAAAAGGTGGAGCGTCCGCCACCGGGCTCTTCTCTTGTTTGGCCTCAACCGCGTGACACGGTGAGCAATATTTTTTCGCGATGACGTGTCCACGCTTGGGATCGCCATCATCCGCATGCGCAGCCGTCGAAATCGAAAACGACGCAATGCCGAGTATCACCATCATGGAGACGGCGCGCAGTGACCCGAACGCTCGCGGCCTTCTGAGACGCGATATATC
This sequence comes from Alphaproteobacteria bacterium, assembly GCA_049288095.1. Taxonomy (GTDB): domain Bacteria; phylum Pseudomonadota; class Alphaproteobacteria; order CAWBKL01; family CAWBKL01; genus CAWBKL01. The sequence goes on from JBAQHC010000360.1 coordinate 3,200, forward strand.
AACAGGACTGCCGGCCGATCCCCACATGGAACCATTTCTCCGTACAACCATTAATCGCGCGTAAATTCGCGATAATGGGCAGCATCCTAGCCCGGCAGAGCTTAGCCATTGACTTAAATCAACCTAGATAGCGGCCGCACTTGATTTAGTTCTTCGGCTAAGTCTAAGGAGTCGTCATGTCGTTCAAAGTCATTTGCCTCCACCTGATGACTTATCCGACTCCGACACCCGAACGAATAATCGGTTATTCGCTTGCCGTGGCAAAAGCGTTTGAAGCAAAGCTTCTCGTCTCGATTGCACGGCCGATCATCC
>JBAQHC010000361.1:0-19734 GCA_049288095.1 Alphaproteobacteria bacterium
AGTTAATACTGTCGCGGTTCGCTGCTCGCCCTTGGCGCGAATCTGTTTCGCGGCGAAACACCGAAAAGGGCGCTGTCCTGACGGGCGAGTGCCGCAGCGGCACCAATCGTGGTAAGCGAATCGTTAAATCAAAGGATCAAATGGCGGATTTCTGAGTTTCGTCCTCGCGCGCTCGGTGAATTGGCGTGTTGGCATGCCTCCTGCTCCGTGTGAGGCGCGCCCCGAGACTGGAGACGGGGCAGTCATTAGGCCCTAACAGGAGTTCGCACCATGAATAAGTTTCTCGCCCGCTTCGCTCGCGATGAGTCAGGCGTCACCGCGATGGAATACGGCATGATCGCCGCTCTGATCGCCGTCGTGATCCTCGGTGTCCTTCAAGGACTTGGCGGCCAGCTCAACACAACCTTCACCTCGATCTCGAGCGCTATCACGGCTGCCAACAGCTAAGCGTCGCATCCCTCCTTTCCTCACCCACGCATCCCACGCATGCCCCACTCGGCCGGAACTTCGGTTCCGGCCTTTTTCGTTTGCCGCGCGTGCGGCCGCCGCTTCCGCTATAACTTTGAGAATGAAGAGGGAGCGAAGCCATGGACAAAGCAATCGAACAAGTTCTTGCCGAGTACGACGCGCGCGCCGAAAGGGAGCGCAGCGCGTTTTCGGCGCCATCGCCGAATATGATGGCCGCGCGTGATCAGCTGCTTTTGCGTGTCGGGCCCGAAGCGGGACAGCTCATAAACATTCTGGCTAAAGGCAATGGCGCGAAATCGATCCTCGAGCTTGGCACATCTTATGGTTATTCGACTGTTTGGCTCGCCGAGGCCGCGCGCGAAACTGGCGGCAAGGTGACCAGTCTAGATCTCGTTGCGGACAAGCAGGTTTACGCCAAGGGCATGCTCGGTAAATGCGGCCTTGCCGATTACGCCGAGTTCATCTCGGGCGATGCCGTCGACATTCTGAAGCGCCTTAAGGGCCCATTCGATTTCGTGCTCGTCGATCTTTGGAAAGATCTTTATGTGGCGTGTTTCGATCTTCTCTATCCGAAGCTCGCGCCCGGGGCGATTCTCGTTGCCGACAACATGATCCATCCGGCGGCGTCCCGCGAAGATGCAAATGCCTATCGCCGGCGCGTGCGCGGCTCCAAGGACATGGAGTCGGTTCTGCTCACTGTCGGCCAGGGGCTTGAAATCAGCCGCTATGCGCCGGGCGAAAAGCTTTAGCGGCACAAAAATGGCCCGGCATCGGCCGGGCCATTTTCAGAAAACCTCAGCCTACGGATTAGATGTCGTCCTTGCCCATTGTGAAGATGCGCGGGCGCGAGGTCGGCGTGGCGCGAGTGCGCATTTCTTCCATCCGCTGCTTCATCCTGGCCTCCTCCTCGGGGCTCGCCTTGCGCACGGAGTCGAGGATCGCCTTGAAGCGGCTCTCCAGCATCATCTTCGATTCCGGGTACGGAAGAATCCAGAACTGGTTCTCCTCGATGGCTTTCTTCGTCCACTGCGCCAGCTCGACCGGGTCCATGCCGTCCTTGTGAATGTTCTTGAGCGTGTCAATGGTCTCTTGCGTCTCGATGAAGCCCGAATTCGGATATTTCGCCGGACGAGTCTTGATCGCCTCGTAGATGCGGCTGTTGATATTGGCCGGACACAAAACCGAGACGCCGATCGGCGGGTTATAATTCGCGAGGTTCTGGCGATATCCTTCCATCATGTTGTTGACGGCAGCCTTGGCGGCGCTGTAGGGGCCGGCGCCACCCGAGCCCATGAAGCCGCCCATCGATGATGTCGCCATGATATGGCCGCCCTTGCCGGCTTTGATCATGCGCGGCACCCAGGTCACCATGCCGTTGATGACGCCCTTCAAATTGACGTCCATGAGCCAATCCCAATCGTCATAGGTCGCCTTCTCGATCGGGCCGAAGCTGTTGACGCCGGCAGTGAGGCAGAGAAGTTCGGGCGTGCCGAACACCTTCTCGGTCTCGTCGGCCGCGCGCGCATAAGCCTCGCGGTCGGTGACGTCGAGCTTGACCCCGTGAACCGCGGCGTTCTTCTTGCGGAAATAGGCCAACGCCTCGTCGATATGATCCTGGCGGATGTCAGCGATGACGATCTTCATGCCGGCGTCGGAAAACACTTTGGCCTGGCCGAGCGCAGCGCCCGACCCGCCGCCCGTGATGAATGCGGTCTTGCCTGCGAAATCCTTCATTTCTTCCTCCCTTGAACTCTCACAAACCTAAGCCCACAAACCGCCGCTTGGGCGTGAAAGTGGCTGGTTTTCGGTCTAAGCCTCATCCTTGCCGTGCGTAAACATGCGTGCGCGATCGCGGCCCCAACTCTGCAGTGCTTCCGTGCGCTTCTTGGCGCCCTCAGGATCGGCTTCGATTGGCAGAACGGAGTCGACGATCATCTTGAAGTGCCGCTCAAGGCCTGCCTTCGATTCCGGATACGGAATAATATAGAGCTGGTTGTCCTCAATGCCCTTCTTGACCCAGCGCGCGAGCTCCTCAGGATCCATGCCGTGCTGGTGAATGCTCTGGAGCGACTTGATCGTCTCCTCGTTCTCAATAAAGCCCGAATTCGGATATTTCGCCGGCCGGGTTTTGATCGCATCATAAATGCGCGAATTGATGTTGGCAGGGCACAGCACCGACACGCCGATGCCGAATTTCTCCAGGCTCATCCGATAGCTTTCCATCATATTGTTGACAGCGGCTTTGGCCGCGCAATAGGGCGCAGCGCCCGCCGAGCCCGAAAATCCGCCAATCGATGAGGTCGTCACGATGTGGCCGCCCTTGCCGGCTTTGATCATGCGCGGCACCCAAGTCATCATGCCGTTCAAGACGCCATTCAAGTTGACGTCGAGAATCCAGTCCCAATCGTCATAGGTGGCTTTCTCGGTCGGGCCGAAGGTGTTCACGCCCGCGGTGTTGAAGAGAAGCTCAGGCGTTCCGAAGACTCTTTCGGTCTCATCAGCTGCGGCCGCATAAGCTTTGCGGTCCGTGATGTCGAGCTTGATGGCATGAACTGCCGCATTCTTCTTGCGGAAGAACGCCATGGCGTCGTCGAGATGGTCTTGCCGGATATCGGCAATCACGACCTTGCAGCCAGCCTCCGAAAACACCTTGGCCTGGCCGAACGCCGCGCCCGAGCCGCCGCCCGTGATAAACGCGACCTTGCCTGCGAAGTCCTTCATTCCGTCCTCCCATTGCGTTTGGTGAACCTAAGGCCAACCCGGCCCTCGGGCGCAAGTGATGGTTGCCCCTCGCGATCAAATGGTTGCGCGCTCTGTTCCCGTGTTGTTCCGCGCCTGATTTCGGTGGTGGCTTGCGGAGGAAGCGTCAAGAACCGCATGTTCAGCGTGCATACAATCCGCGAGAAAGACGGGCATTAGAGGGAGGGAAGAAATGGGGACGCCATATCCCAAGGAGCAGATGCACCGCATCGCTTACACCAAGTTGTCGGAAGATCAAATTTCAGAGAAGCTGAGCAAAGTCTTATCGAGCGGGCCAAAATGCGCCTCGCCGCCCTCCGATGCGCTTGCCGGCAAACAGATCAAGATCGTCACCGATAAAGGCCCCTCGCTTGCGTACAAGTTTGCGAGCGCCAATCGGCTCTCGGTGGCCGAGAATGGCGGGGCCGCTGTCGAGGCCGGGTATGGCGCCCAGGTGCTCGATCACGTCGTCTTCTTTACGCATTTGGTTCCGGGCACGCAGCGCGGCTATTCCCTGATCATTGATCAGCACACGAACCAAGCGACGGTCTTCGAGCTTTGGTTCAGTGGGTACAAAGACAATCGCGAAGTGCAGCGCGAAATCCATTTCGGTTACGTCGATGAGCCGGGCAAGAAGGCGCCGGAGAAGCGCCATGCGCTGACCAACCGGATGCAAGGCCATGGTTATTATTGGAAGCAGGACAACGGCGTTGAGACGCTCGAGTTCTATCCTTCGGTGATGTATGCGCATTTTGTCGAGCTGTCGCGGTTCGGCGGCGAGCTCGGTTTTTGTGCGCCGTCCGACTACATCAAGATCACCGACGAGCTTTATATTCACAGCCGCGCCGAGTGTGAGCTTTCCGGCATCCACACGATGTATGTGCTCGACCTTAACCGCATCGAGCAGGTCGGCATGCGTCTTGGTTTCGATGACAAAGACGCGCTCGAATATTATGTGTTCCGCGGCAAGGGCGAATGGCTCGGCCAGCTTGCACATTTCGAGCAGTTCGGTGATTTGCGCGGCGCACCGCCACCGGCGAGCCAAGATGGCAAGCCGCCGGCCAAGGGCGCGCGCGGGGTTTACCGGCCTATGGCCACGATGCATGTGATGACCAAGGCGGAAGTCGATGCGGCGGTCGCCAAACGCAAAGTCGCGTTTCCAGTGCGCGGGCCGGGCGAAGCAGCGCCGATTTCCGATGCTATGGGCGCCAATAGCGGGCCGCAAACGGACTGGCTCGCCGGCAGGAAATTCACCCTGCGCTATGACCATGAACCGGCGATCGAATACGAAGTTGACGAGGCCGAAACGCTACGCTGGCGCAAGGCGGGCCAAAGCGGTTGGACCAAAGCACGCTATCGCGCTTGGGAATCAATGCCGGGCGTCATCATTTTCGGCCATTTCCTCGATGGCGAGCCGAACCACAACGGCCATTCCATCGTGTGCGATTTTCACCACGGCCTCGTGACCTGCTTCAACGGTTTTGCGAACACGCCCTATATCGCGAATGAAATGGGCGTGCGCGTCATGTTCGGCGTGATCGAGATGGAGGGGCTCAACGCGCCGAAATATCGCCGTCATCAGTTCACGGATGAAATGTGCGGGCGCGCGGTAACGTGGAACTACATGCCGGGCACGTTCGGGCGTCCGAACGAGCCTGACCGCGCGGGCCTCACCTCAATGCATCTTTATACGACGCCGCACTCGCTTTCCTGGATTATCTTTCAACCCAATGGCGCTGGCGGCATGGAATGGAGCGGGCCTTCGGCGCAAGTGAAGATCCGCGAGGGGCTCTATTTTATTTATTGGCTCGAGGAGGCGTGCAATGGCGCGCTCGGCACCGTGCTCGTGAATATGCGCACGATGCATGATGCAGGTATCGGCTTCCATTGTGGGCCGGACGGCATCAACATGATGCAGGTCGGCGCCCATGCACGCCATGCCGGCAAGTTCGACGTGGCGCGCTTCTATCAGATCAAGAGCTGACGGTACTTGAGTTTGACCTTGGCCTTTGCTTTCATCACGCATGCGCCGACCAACGGGGAGAGCGCCAATGGCTGAGAAGATCAGAGTTCACGATCCGCGTGGATATCCGCCCAAGGTCACCGGCAAGAAGCTGGCGAACCGGCTCGAAAGCCTCGAGGGCAAGACCATTTATCTGGTTGATTGCCTGTTCGACAATTCCTACGAATTCATGGAGCAGCTCCGGCTTTGGTTTGCCCAGCACCTGCCGTCGGTGAAAACGCCGATCATCAAGCCGGCCCGCAGCTGGGTCGATGACCCCGATATGCGAAACAAGATCGCGCAGGATGGCGATGGCGCCATTCTGGGTGTTGGTCTTTGAAGCACCTGCTGCCCCACGGTCGTGGGGCTCGCCCTAGCACTTGAACGGCAAGGCGTTCCGACCGTCCCGGTCAATACGCATGTCTTTGCGCGGCTCGCCCGAGCGACGGCGCTCGCCGAAGGCATGCCGACGGCACGCGGCGTGTTCGTGCCCCAGCCGGTCGTCGGACGCACCGAGGGCGAACTGCGCGCCTATATCGAAGGGACTGATCCGATCCTCAAACAGCCCTTTATGAAGGGCGTGATCGAGGGCCTCACGCTGCCGCTGACCGATGAAGACTTGAAGGGCGCGACCTTCGAGCGCTCGACGCCGCGCCTTCTCGAGCCTGATACCGAAGACAATCTCAGGCGGCTTTTCATCGAAAATCATTGGACCGATTATCTGCCGGTTATTCTGCCTACGGAGCAACGCGTCGAAGCGATGCTCAAGGGCACGAAAGTCGCGGCGGATAAGATTGTCGGGCGGCTGCGGCCGACGGCCTTCCGCGAGTTCTGGGAGTTCGATGTCGAGAAGGTCGCGGTGAACTCGGTCATGGCGGGTGCACGGCCGGAATATCTGCCGGTTGTGCTCGCAATGGCGGCGAGCGGCATCACGTCGCGCTCGAGCAGCACGACAAGCTTTGCCACCGTCTCGATCGTCAACGGGCCGATCCGCAAAGAGCTCGGTATGAATGACGGCATCGGCGCGATGGGCCCCTATAACGAGGCCAACGTCACGATCGGGCGTGCGTTTAATCTCACCAGCCAAAACGTGCAGGGTGGCTCCGTACCGGGCGAAACCTATATGGGCACGCTTGGCAACAGCATGAGTTTTTCGTCGTGCTATCCGGAGGCGGAGGAACGCAGCCCGTGGGGGCCGTTCCACGTCGATCAGGGCTTCAAGCCGAGTGATTCAACGGTCAGCGTGTTCATGGGCGGCTGGTACACGATCTCCGGTTATGGCCCGCGCGATAATTGGCAGGCGACATTCAAGCGCACGCTGCTAGCGATCGAGCATTTCAGCCCGCCGCTCATCATCATGGACCCGCTTGTCGCGCGCGATTTCGTGGCGCTCGGCTTCTCCAAAGAGTCGTTGATCCAATGGTTCGCCGACAATGTAAAAATTCGCGCGGCTGATTATTGGGACGATCAGCATGCGCATCTGCTCCGTCCGCTCGCGGTTGCGGGTGTCGAGCCTTATGCGAGCCGGCTCAAGGCCGGACCTGACGAGATGATCAAGCTGCTCACGCCGGAGATCATCCATATCGTCGTTCTCGGCGGCGAGACGCAGGCCGGCTTCAAGATCGTCGGCGGTTCCTATGGCGGTCGCGGAGCGACACACTCCGGATCGCCGCCGGGCCTGATCGACGCCTGGCGCTGATGGTCTCGAAGCTGTTGATTAACTGGAGCGGGCGACGCGATTCGAACGCGCGACCCTCACCTTGGCAAGGTGATGCTCTACCCCTGAGCTACGCCCGCATCTCCATTTCGGCCCGGAAGGGTGCAAGGCCCGGACCAAGGGCTCACCTTATTGCCGAAGCCTTTCGGCTTTGCAAGCAAGCTTCTCAGGCACGGCGGGCAAACAGATAGTCGACCGCCCGGCACAGCTTCTCCTCCAAGACTTCGGCGGGGGTGAAAGTCGCCTGGCGCAGAAGGTTCTCGTGATAGGCATGAATCAGCTGGAAAGTGAGATCGACATCGCAGCTGGCGCAGACCTCATCCCAATTGGAGGTCTCGGCCATGATCTTGATAATCGCAGCGTTGCGTTCGACGAGATAGCGGTTGAACACGGTCTCGTCCTCTTGATCGTGAAACCAGGTATAGGAGTAGAAGGCGCGCATCAGATCGCGGTTCTGATAATTGTCGCGCCACAGGAGTAGGACGATTTCACGCAGCCTTCCGCGGGAGTCGGCGCACTGCCATGGAGCGCTTCGCAACAAGACCAAGCGGCGCTCGTAAACATCGACCATGACGGCCGCCATGATCTTCGCCTTGGAGTCGAAATGGGCGAATACGGAACCCGCCGAACACCCCGCTTCCTTGGCGATATCCTGCGACCGAGTATCGAAATAACCCTTTTCAATGAATAACTTACGCGCAGATTCGAAGATCCGCTGATGCGTGGCATCGCGCTGTTGCGCGCGCTGTCCGCCCTTGTTCGTCCGACGCGACGAGCCAATTGGCTCCATGGGCTCCCCTCCCTGCCCTTTTTTGGTGAAGCATCTTAGCGACACCAAACAGACTGGTCAATTTGTCTCACTGAGAATATTCATTGAATATCATCAATGAGCGTGGTAAATGGCCGACCCTTTTTCGCGAGTGGTTCGCAAATGGCCGTGCCTCAACACCCCAATCTCAAGCGCCTTACCGAGCTTTGGACGCTCGAGGTCAAAGAGTTCGGCTTGGCTTCACTTGGGCGGCTAAGCGCGCGGGACCTCCAATATTTCTACGCGGTCTTCAAGGACAGCTTGGTCGCGCGAGGACCCAAGGCGGGGCCTTTCCGGCTCAGCTTCATTGGCACTGACCTTGAGTCTCATGTCGGCCGGCGGATCATCAACGCCGAAATCGGTGATTGTTTCGATCTGAAGCAGGCTCCGGAGATCGAGCAAGCGCTCGTCGCCGCCGTGGAGAAACATAAACCGTTGCTACTCAATGTCTGGCTTCACCGCGCCGGCGAGCGGCGCCTGAGGGCGGAGTTCTTGTGTCTGCCGTTCTACGAGCCCGAGATGGAGAAGACTGATCCGGAGGGCCATTCGACGACGATCTTCGGGATCTTAGCGATCGAGGATCTGCCGGCGCTACCGCCCGATCCTCTCTATCGAGAGCTGGCGATCGAACAGGTCTCCCTTATCTCTGCCTAAACTAAGTCTTTTTCTGATCGCATAAGCCTCTCGGCTGGCCGGTTGCAGGGCTGGATTGGGCAGCCCTTAATGCCCATGTTATAGAAACCGCCCGCGACCGCCCAAGAGCGCTTTATGAGCACGATCAATCTCGGCCCTTCGGCGCCGCCTAAGCCGAAGACCAGCTACATCAAGGACGCGACGACCAAGACTTTTCAGGCCGATGTCATCGAGGCTTCGCGTAAGCAGCCGGTGGTCGTGGATTTCTGGGCGCCGTGGTGCGGGCCGTGCAAAACGCTCGGACCGATTATTGAGAAGCTCGTCAACGCCGCCCAAGGCGCTGTGCAACTCGTCAAAATCAATGTCGACGAGAATCCGGAAATCGCGCAGGCGCTGCGCATTCAATCGATCCCGACCGTCTATGCATTCAAGAACGGACAGCCGGTTGATGGTTTTGCCGGGGCGCTGCCCGAAAGCCAAGTGAAGACCTTCCTGGAGCGGCTCGCGGGCCCTGTGGGTCCATCGCCGATCGACGAGATGATCGCCGAGGGCGAAGCTCTTATAGAAGAGGGCGATGTCGCTATGGCGGCGCAGGCCTTCGCTGCCGTGCTTCAAGAGCAGCCTGGTGAGCCACGTGCGCTCGCTGGCCTCTCGCGCAGCTATTTGCGCGCGGGCGATATCGAGCGCGCCAAGCAGACACTTTCGCTCGTGCCGCCTGAGGCGGAGAAGCATCAAGCGATTGCAAGCGTGCGCGCCGAGCTCGACCTCGCCGATAAAGCGGGCGATGGCGGCGATACTTCCGCGCTCAAGGCGAAAGTCGCCGCCGAGCCCCAAAATTATGAAGCGCGGTTCGATCTTGCGATGGCGCTTGTCGGTGCCAATCAGCACGAAGAGGCGGTGAGTGAACTTCTGGAGATCGTCCGGCGTGACCGCAAATGGAATGACGAGGCGGCGCGCAAGCAGCTGCTTACTATTTTCGAGGCGCTTGGTCCGACACATGAAGTTTCAGTGAGCGGGCGTCGGCGCCTCTCTTCAATTTTGTTTTCCTAATCGCGATTTGCAGGGGATCTTCCCCATGGAATCGAAATGGCGCGGCGCTAGGGCTCTTCCCGAACTCATCCCGGTGTTTCCGCTCGCGCGAGTCATTCTCTTGCCGCACGGCCAGCAGTTCCTCAATGTGTTCGAGCCGCGTTATCTCGCGATGGTCGATGACGCATTCAAGGCGCAACGGCTGATCGGCATTGTTCAGCCCGTGATCGAGGAGGCGGCCAAGCCCGACCTTTACCGAATCGGCGGCATTGGACGCATCGCGAGCTTCGCTGAGGCTGAAAACCGCTATCACATCACGCTCACCGGCATCTCCCGTTTCGAGATCCTAAACGAGCTGCCGGTGACGACACCTTACCGTCAAGTTCAAGTGAGCTACGACCGCTTCATCAGCGACCGCTCATTTGAAGATCATGAGAGCTCGATTGATAGGCCCGCCCTTCTGAGCGCGCTTAGGCGTTACTTCAGCGTCAATAAGATCGACTCCGACTGGGAATCGATTGAGCGCGCGCCGGGCGAGGCCCTCGTCAATTCGCTGTCGATGATTGCGCCGGTCGAGCCCGCTGAAAAACAGGCGCTGCTCGAAGCACCCACCGTGGCGGAGCGCGCGCGCATTTTGATCGCGCTCATCGAGCTCTCGCTGGCCGACGCAGCGCCGAGCGGCAATCACAAGCTGAACTGAGCGACACGATGACCGAGATCGATCCCAGGCTGTTGGAGATTCTCGTTTGCCCGGTGACGCGTGGGCCTTTGACTTATGACCGCGGCAGGCAGGAGCTTGTCAGCCGCTTGGCGAAGCTCGCTTATCCCGTGCGCGAGGGCATTCCGATCATGCTGGCCGAGGAAGCGCGCAAGCTCGATGATTCGGAGATCGATCCGTGAGCACACGGCCATGGCCCGAGGAGATTAAGGTCGATCTCGGCACATCGACGCTCGATGTGCGTTTCGACACCGGCGAGAGCTTCAAGCTTGGCGCGGAGTTTCTGCGCGTCAACTCGCCGAGCGCAGAAGTGCGCGGTCATGGCCAGGAGCGCCCCAAGGCCGTCGGCGGCAAGCGCAATGTCAAAATCAAGGATATGAAGGAGATCGGCAATTATGCGGTGCGGCTCATCTTCGATGATGGCCACGACACCGGCCTTTACTCCTGGGATTATCTTTACGATCTCGGCCGCAACCGCGAGAGGCTATGGGCCGAGTATGTCGAGCGGTTGCTGTCCGAGGGCGGACGGCGCGACTGAATCGGTCAGCGTTCGTCAAGACGGCAGCCGTAGCGCGAATCAAAATGCGCGGTATCGCGTGAGATTAAGCCGGCGCGCACACGGACCAAGCGGTTGTCGAGATCGAGCGTAACGCGCATCGAACCGGAGCCCGGGGCGAGATCTGCTTTGCAGGCTTCGAGCTCGCGTGCGTCGACAAAAACGCAAGAGCAAAGGGTTTTCGCGACATAGCCCGTTGCGATATGCGCCGCCTGGACGGCCGGGTGCGCGATCAAGAGCCAAAATGCCGTGAGCGCAGCAAGTGCTGCGGGAACGCCATAGGCGGCGGCCGAAAGATTGCGAGGCAATCGCGGGCTCCATAATCTCCCGCCGCTGGGGCGAGATGAAGGTTGAGAGTGGCATGGATTTGTGGCGTCTTGCCGGCCCCGGCGCAATTATCCTTGCGCTGATGAGCTTGTCTGCGCCCGGGAATGCCTCGGGCTTGGTTCCCGATGCTCATCCATCTATTCCGGTCGATCGCTCCGAGCTCGATGCGCCGAGCGATCCCTATCCCAATCCGGACTGGACGACGCCTCCGATTCCGCCATTTGTCGACATGACGCGATTCCTGCGCGCAGTCAGCACGGCATTCTCGTCGACTGATGAAACGCGTGCGCTTCTTATCGTTCACCATGGCGCGCTGGTTTTCGAACGCTATGCCCCGGGCTTCGCACCGGAGAACCGGTTTCCTTCCGGCGCGATTGCGGCGAGCGTGACCGGAGCCGGCATCGCATTTCTCATTCATGATGGAAAACTGAAGCTCGATCAGCAAGCGCCGGTCGAGGCATGGAAGAAAGATGCAAGGTCCGCAATCACGGTTCGACATCTTCTGACGATGACAAGCGGGCTCAGGTGGCGCACGGGTATCAGTCTCTTGGACTCCGATGATGCGGCCATGCTTTACGGGCGCGGCCGCGCAGACATGGCCGGGTTCGCCGAGTTAGCGCCGCTCAAGCATTCACCCGGCAGTGCGTTTCAATTCAGCGGCGCATCGACCCTCATACTCGATGGGCTTATCGGGCGCGCTCTCGCACCCTACGCCAATGGCGATGAGCGCGGTGAAGCTGTGCGGCAATTCTTCAATGCGCGCTTGTTCATGCCGCTGGGAATTAAGAGCGCGGTGATGGAATTCGACGCCGCAGGAAATTTCGCTGGCTCGGCTTTCCTTCACATGACGGCGCGCGATTATGCGCGGCTCGGCTATCTCTTCTTGCGAGACGGCGAGTGGAACGGCGCGCCCTTGTTGCCGCAAAATTGGATGAAGTTCGCATCAAGCTCGAATAGCACCCCTAACATTGCTTACGGCGGGCAATTCTGGCACGTAGGGCGCGCTGCGGATGACCTTTCTGCGCTGGCGCTTGGCCCTGAAAGCGATGCGTTCGAGGCACTCGGCGAAGGCGGGCAAGTCTTGCTCATGGTGCCGGAGCGATCGCTGGTGATTGTTCGTCTCGGCAACTCGCCTGAAAGCGCCTGGCCTGAGATCAATTCCATGCTGAAGGAAATTATCGCCAGCTTCGCATTGCCCGCTCACCTCACGAACTTCATCAATCTGCCGCCGCCGGGCGCGAACTAAGGCGCTTCGCCACGCAGGAGGCGCGGAAGGCTTTCCGGCGTGAGGCTCAGCGCGCCGCTGGCGTGGCGCATGAAGAAGCGCCTTGCCGGTCCGATCCGATTGACGATTGCAAGACCAAGGTCTCGGCTGAGGCGCACAGGCGCGACATCGTTCGAGAACAAGCGATTGAGCACGTCGGTTGCGGCGGTGAGCGCGATATTATCGAAGCGCCGCCAGCGTTGATATTTTTCGAGCACGGTGGGGGCGCCGATGTCGAGGCCGAGCCGACGTGCGTCGATGAGAATTTCGGCGAGCGCAGCGACGTCGCGCAGGCCGAGATTGAAGCCTTGCCCGGCAATCGGGTGAATGGCGTGCGCGGCGTCGCCGACAAGCGCAAGACGCGGCGCAATGTAGTTTCGCGCGATTTGCAGGCTTAAGGGATAGCTCCAGCGCGGGCCAACCGGTTTGACTGCGCCGAGATGCGTGCCGAACCGGCGCCTCAACTCTTCCGTAAACAGATCATCCGACAATGCCATGATCGCTTTTGCGCCCTCGCGCCGCTCGGTCCAAACGAGTGATGATCGGTTGCCCGTCATCGGCAGAATTGCGAAGGGCCCAGGCGGGAGGAAATACTCGTGCGCAAGGCCATTATGCGGTTTGTCATGCTCGACCGTTGTGACAATACCGGTCTGGTCGTACTCCCAGCTGACGAGCTTCAATCCGGCGGCCGTGCGCAAGGGCGAGGCGCGGCCTTCTGCAGCGAGGCAGAGTGAGGCTTCGAGCGTACGTCCGTCGGCAAGCGCAACAACAGTCTTTGCGTCATCGGCCCGCGCGCTCTTGACTGTCATCGGCGCGATCAGGGTGAGGCCCGGCGTCTCGCGTGCGGCTGCAATGAGCGCAATTCGAGTATGGCGATTTTCGATCATCGAACCGAGCGGTTCTGTACCGATTTCGCGGTGATCGAAATGGAGAAAGAGTGGTGATGCGCCACGGCGAACGCTGCCATCGGTCACAAGAATGTCGTTGATCGGCTGCGCGACCGCTTCAAGCTGCGGCCAAAGGCCAAGCGCGTTCAGCATGCGGCACGAGGCAAGGGCAACTGCAGAGACGCGGCCGTCGAACTTCGCATTCGTCACGGCCTCCGGGCTCTGTGCATCGACGACAGCGACTTCAAGGCCGCCGCGCGCGAGCGCAAGGCCAAGCGTGAGGCCCACAAGGCCGCCGCCCGAGATCACTGCGTCATAGGAATTGTTGCCCGGCATTGCTGTAAGCCTTCTAGTACCAAGACTTACACCTGGCGCGCCTTGCGGCTAGGGTCTGCGAGAATCCACATCCAAAGCGGACCTGCGCTTCATGCCGGACATCAATTCAAGCGCGCTTGAAATCGGGCGCAAAATCGCTGCAGGGGCCGTTGACCCGCGCGATCTCGTGCGTGCGGCTATAGCGCGCATCAAAGAGGTCGACGTGGATCATTCGATTTTCGTGCGCCTCCTTGAAGAACGTGCGCTCATCGAGGCCGAGGCCGCACACCATCGCGCGCGGAGCGGCCTTTCGCGCTCGCCGCTCGATGGCGTGCCACTGGCATGGAAGGACAATATCGACATCGCTGGCGCGCCGACCGAGGCGGGTAGCCGACTGCTGCAGGGCCGCACGCCATCGCGCGATGCGCCGATCGTTTCGGTGGCAGCGCAAGCGGGGCTTGTCGCACTCGGCAAGACCAACATGGTCGAGCTCGCTTATTCGGGGCTCGGCTACAACCCGCACACCGGCACGCCGCGAAATGCGTTCGATGATCAAGTGACGCGATTGCCGGGCGGTTCGTCCTCCGGCTCGGGAATCGCGGTCGTGCGGGGTCTCACGCCAATTGCGATTGGCACCGACACGGGCGGCTCGGTGCGCATCCCCGCAGCGTGGAACAATCTCGTTGGTCTCAAGACAACGGCTGGGCGCATCAGCATCGAAGGCGTCGTGCCGCTTTCGCCGAGCCTCGACACAATTGGACCGATGACGCGCGATGTGGCGGATGCTGCGGCGCTCTTCGAGATTTTGTGCAACGAACCGCGCATTGATCTTCAAGCTGCGCGCGCGAGCGATCTTCGCCTCGTTGCTCTTCAGGGTCCTGTGCTCAATGGGGTTGAGCCCGAAACGCGAGAGGCTGTGGAGCGCGCGATCTCGAAATTGGCACGGAGCGAATTTGCGATCGCGCAGCGCACACTTCTCAGCGTCGAAGAAGCAGCGGCCGTCCAAAGCCCTGCCGCTGCCGAGTCCTTTGCGCTTTGGGGCGCCCTTGTCGCAGCACGGCCTGGCGTTGCGTGGGGTCTCGTCGAAGAGCGTGTGATCGGTTCGGGCGCCGTGACGGCTGCGCAGTACATCAGCGCGAAAGCGCGGCTTCAAGAGCTCTGCCAACGCTTCATCCACGAGACGGCTGCGTTCGACGGCGTGCTGATGCCGACCGTCGTTATGCGTGCTCCGCCAATTGCCGAGGTCGAAGCGAGCGCAGAAGCCTATCGCGCCGCCAATGTGCGCGCTCTGAGCTTGCCCAGTCTGGCGAACCGCCTGGGCCTCTGCGCCATCACCGTGCCTGCAGGGTTCGCCGGATCGCCCTCGCTGCCGGTTGGGCTCACCATTCTGGCCGGGCCGTGGCAGGAACGCCGCCTTCTCCAAGTTGCCTATGCCGTCGAGCAGTCACTAGGCGACTAGGTCGTCGCCTGGTGCCGCTTATTTGAGCAAACCGGCTCATTCGCTTAGCTGATGAGCAGCAGTCAGGCTGCCACTTTCACGTAAACTTGAGGGCAAAATCCTGCTTTCCCAATGACTTATCTCAGGCCCACGAAAACGGCACGGCTCTTGTTAACGCTAGAGGGAAGAGTGCATTCCCCCTTGCGCTCGACAATTGGAGCAGACCCATGAAACTGGTGATGGCTATCATCAAGCCGTTCAAGCTCGACGATGTGCGTGAGGCCTTGAGCGGGCTCGGCGTTCAAGGCATGACCGCGACTGAGGTCAAAGGATTTGGACGGCAAAAAGGGCAGCGCGAGATTTACCGCGGCTCGGAATACACCGTGAACTTCCTGCCCAAGATTAAAATCGAAGTCGTTGTCCCCGACGATATGGCCGACCGCGTGGTCGAGGCGATCACGGCGACCGCCAAGACCGGACAGATCGGCGATGGCAAGGTGTTTGTCTTCGGCATCGAACATGCCGTGCGCATCCGGACTGGCGACAAGGATGCGGCCGCCCTGTAATAAGGGGGCATGATCCGCAGCAATTTTCGCCTCGTCAGTTTTCTGGGTCTCGCATTCGCCGCAGCGCTTCTTCCCGGGGAAGCGCAGGCGGCCTCTTTGCTTGCGCTCGTCTCACATCGCGCAGCACTCTTGTCATTCGCCGTATGCGCCGGGCTTTGCATGCGCGAGGTCGGCCTTGTCCGGCGCGAGAACGCCTTCGCAGCCGACATCCAATGCTTCATGGTGTTCGTCGTCTCGTGTTTGGCATTTGGGCTCTTTGGACTCTCGCTGGCATTGAGCGCCTCTCAGACCGGCGCGCTTTGGCCGGGCGTAATCGGATCGTTCGGGGCGCCACCGGCGACGCAGGGATTTGCGCGCTCCGGCGCACTTGAAATCGCTCTCGCCGCGCTCGCCACACAAGCCGTTTCCGGGGCCCTCGCCGAGCGGATCCGGCTGCTGCCGCTGTTGATTTTCGCAGCGCTCTTTGCCGCGCTCGTCTTTCCTATCGCGCTGTCATGGCAATCGGGCTGGCTCGAAAAGATCGGCTTCGTCGATTATGCCGGCGCGGCTTTTGTTCATTGCGCCGCGGGTGCAGCGGCGCTCGCGGGCATCATGGTTCTCGGTGGCCGCATTGGCCGTTTCGATCCGAGCCATCAGCTCAAGAGCAAGGAGCATCATTCGTTTCCGCTTGCCGGCCTTGGCACGCTGGTCCTGCTGATCGGCTGGCAAGGGCTCGTGACGGGGCTCTTGAGCACGTTGCCGATTGCCTTGTCTGAGCGGGCGCTCAGCCATGTGCTCCTCAACCTCAATCTGTCGGCGGCTGCAGGCCTCGTGGTTGCGCTCATCGGCGCTTTCATTTGGCATCGCGGCCGAGTTTCGGCCGTTGCGTTCAACGGTGTAATCGCCGGCCTTGTCGCTATCTCGGCGGATCCCGCGCATCCGGCGCCATTGACTGCGCTCGTCATCGGTGGCGTTGCTGGTGCGCTCTCTGCGCTCGTGCCGATTGCGCTCGAGAAAATGCGGCTCGATGACGTAACGGGCGCGGTGCCCGCACATCTTTGCGCTGGCGCTTGGGGCACACTGGCAGTCCTCATGAGTGCGCCGGGCGCGCATTTCGGAATTCAGCTCGAGGGCCTCCTCGCCGTGAGCGCATTTTCGTTCATCGCGAGCCTCGTCTTGTTTTTGTTGCTGCAGATTCTGTTCGGCCTGCGCAAGGCCGCGGAACGCACCTCACCGCCGATCGCATCGGTTTCCCCGGCTGCGTAAGCAATGGCCGATCTCGATCAATTGCCCGACAATCCATTCGTGCGGCTGCGCGCTTTGCTCGCAGATGTTAAGCCGCAAATGCCGGTGATCGATCTCGGTATTGGCGAGCCCCGCCATCCCGTGCCGCGTTTTGTCATCGAAGAATTGAACCGAAACCCCGAGCTTTACGGGCGCTATCCGCCGACTGACGGCACGCCGGAGTTTCGTTCAGCGTGCGCGAATTGGCTTGCCCGCCGGTTCAATTTGCCGAACGATTTCATCGACGCGGAACGCCACATCGTGCCCGTCAACGGGACACGCGAGGCTTTGTTCCTGGCCGCATTTCTTGCCAAGGCCAAAAGAAATCCGGCCGTCCTGATTCCGAATCCGTTCTATCAAGCCTACGCCGCAGCAGCGATCGGCATCGGCGCGGAACCCATCTATGTGCCCGCAACGGCAGCGAATAATCACTTGCCGGACTTTGCAGGGCTCTCGCACGATCTCCTTCAACGCACAGTGATCGTCTACGTTTGCTCGCCAGCCAATCCGCAAGGCACGGTCGCGGATCTCGCTTATTGGCAGAAGCTCATTGCACTCGCGCGCGCGCATGACTTTCTGATCTTCGCCGATGAATGCTACACCGACATCTACGATCGCGTGGCGCCCACCGGCATTCTCGAAGCCGCGGCTGAGACCGGCACGTTCGAAAATATTCTGTCGTTTCACTCGCTTTCGAAGCGGTCGAGCTTGCCCGGCCTCAGGAGCGGCTTTGTTGTTGGCGACGCCAAACTCATGGTCGATTTCAAGAAGCTCCGGCTTTATGGCGGCTCGCCTTCACCGCTGCCCGTGCTTCACGCCGCCGCCGCGGCATGGAACGAGGATGCACACGCGGAGGCGAACCGCGCGCTCTATCGCGCGAAGCTCGATGCGGCCGAGCGCATCTTCTCAAATCGCCTGGGATTCTATCGTCCGCCGGGCGGATTCTTTTTGTGGCTCGATGTCAGCGAGACCGGACTTAATGCCGAGGCCGCGACGGTCAGGCTCTACGAGAGGGGCGGGGTGCGCGTCGTGCCGGGCAGCTATTTTTCACGCCGTGTGCCCAGTTCCGCCGGGGCGCCCATGGATCCTGGGGAAAACTATATTCGCCTCGCCCTTGTCCACGATCTTTCGACGACCCAAGAGGCCTTAACGCGCGTTAACCAATTTCTCTGACGGAATCATTATACACCTCTTACTTAAACCTTGCGGGGCCGCGCGGCGCCCGCGTGCGGGATGAGTAATGGCACGTCAGCGGCGCAAATCCGGCGCGCGTCCAAGGCGGACGCAGTCGCAATTCATCGAAGGCGTTTTGGAGGCGATCAAACGCTTCCTGATGAACCGCGCGCTCGACGGCGCCGGCATAGCGCTCATCCTTCTCGCGCTGGCAACGCTGCTCGCGCTCTTGAGCCATTCGCCACAAGATCCCTCATTCACCGTCGCCACGTCTAAGCACGCGTCCAATTGGCTTGGCACGATCGGTTCCTATTCATCCGACCTCTTGCTGCAATCTTTCGGCGCCGCGGCCGTGCTCCTGGTGATGCCTTGGTTTGCCTGGGGCGCATGGCTCACATTCCTGCGTCATCGGCCTGAGATTGGCCGGCCCTTCTGGCTGCACGGCGTCACTTGGTTTCTTGCCGCGCTTTTCATCGCAGTGTTTGCCAGCGCGCTGCGGCTGCCCGCCAACGACCCAATGACAGCTTCAGGGGTCGGTGTCGGCGGCTTTGTCGGTGATCTTCTTTTAGGCCGTGTTTCAAATCTCTTTCCGCTTGCACACGAGAATCTCGTCCGTGGGATCGCGGGCGGGTTCGCGCTCATACTTGGCATTCTGGCTTTTGGATACACAGTTGGCTTCAACCACGGGGATCTCGCGCTCGTCATCGGCACCGGCGTGCGCGCAAGCTGGCGCGGCTTGAGGTTTGTTGCCCGAAAGGCAAGCAAGCTCACACAACGCTTCGCGCGCACCCAAATGCCGATGATGCCGAAAGTGCTCCGCAGACGGATTAATCCAGACGAGGCGCAGGCCGATGATCAGGCCGTGTTCGATGGTGGCGGGGACTGGAATCATGATTTCGTCCCCGAGCCTATCCTCGATCACGGGCGTCGGGGCGAACGGCCGCAGCGCGTCGTGCAGCGGCCTGGGCCCTCCATGAAGACAAGTAATCGCGAGAAGGCCGAGGCTCAATCCAAGCTCAATCTCGGCGATGAAGCCTTCCGGCTGCCGGAGCTCGGCCTTCTCGCCAAGCCCAAGCCGGTCGATGCGTTGGCCGATCTAACGGACGAGGCGCTTGAGCAGAATGCGCGTCTGTTGGAAGGCGTGCTGCAGGATTTCGGTATCAAGGGCGAGATCATCAATGTCTTCCCGGGACCCGTCGTCACGCTTTATGAGCTAGAGCCGGCGCCCGGCATCAAGTCCTCGCGCGTCATCGGCCTCGCCGACGACATTGCGCGCTCAATGAGCGCCGTGTCGGCGCGCGTCGCCGTCGTGCCCGGGCGCAATGCCATCGGCATCGAGCTGCCGAACCGCAAGCGCGAAATGGTCGTGCTGCGTGAGCTTCTTGCACACGAATCCTTCGAGCAATCGCCGGACAAATTGCTCCTCGCGCTCGGCAAGACGATTGGCGGCGAGCCCGTGGTTGCGGATCTTTCGCGCATGCCGCACTTGCTCATCGCGGGCACCACGGGCTCTGGCAAGTCGGTTGCGATCAACACGATGATCTTGTCGCTCGTCTATCGGCTGACGCCGGCGCAGTGCAAGCTCATCCTCATCGATCCCAAAATGCTCGAGCTTTCGGTCTATGACGGCATTCCACATTTGCTCGCGCCGGTCGTGACCGAGCCGAAGAAAGCCATTGTCGCGCTCAAATGGGTCGTGCGCGAAATGGAGGACCGGTACCGCAAGATGTCGAAGCTCGGTGTACGGAAC
Organism: Alphaproteobacteria bacterium; assembly: GCA_049288095.1. GTDB lineage: Bacteria > Pseudomonadota > Alphaproteobacteria > CAWBKL01 > CAWBKL01 > CAWBKL01. The sequence continues at coordinate 19,654 of JBAQHC010000361.1, forward strand.
ATCACCGGCTACAATCAGCGTATGACGGAAGCGCGTGAGTCGGGAGAGGTGCTCAAGCGCCAAGTGCAGACCGGCTTCGAC
>JBAQHC010000362.1:0-1707 GCA_049288095.1 Alphaproteobacteria bacterium
CGGTTGACGTATTCGCCAAGCAAGGCGTTCAGTTGCTGCTGGTTCAGATTCGCGAGCGTCATATTCTGGCCGATGCGGGTGTTTACAAAAGTGATGAAATCGGCGCTGGTGACGTTTTGTCCATTGATAACGGCGATCACTTTCGGGGCGGCATTGGTTGCAGAGCCGGATTGGGCAAATGCCGCTCCCGGCAGAGAGATCAGGCAGGTCGCCGCTACGGCCATCAGCAGAGCGGTGTGGTTCAGTTTGGGCATGAGACATTCCTTCGATTTTTCGACGAATCGTGGGTTGTACTGAACGCCAAGTCCAGTGTCATATCGGACGCAGTGGGCAGATGCTTGAGCAAGGCTACGGAAGCACTTTTATCAAGGGTTTGACGGTGACCTTCTTATAGACACCGGTTTTGAGAAAGGGTTCGGCGTCGACCCAGTCCTGCGCGTCCTGCAGGGACGGGAACTCGGCCACAATCAGGCTGCCGGTGAATCCGGCGCCGCCGGGGTCCGCACAGTCGATGGCGGGGTGCGGTCCGGCCAGTAGCAGCCTGCCCTGGTTTTTGAGCTCGACCAGCCGTTCCAGATGGGCGGGACGGTGCTGGCGCCGCGTTTCGAGGCTGTTTTCCCGATCCTCGCACAGTATGGCGTAGATCATTCAGTTGCTTTCCCCGCCGTCGGCGTCCCGCTTGATGTAGCGGCTGATATAGAGCGACTGCGCAATGATGAAGGCGAGCGTCAAGCCGATGAGTCCAAAGAGTTTGAAGTTGACCCAGGTATCGGTGTCGAAATTATACACTACGTACAGATTGATAAAGCCCACAGCGATGAAAAACACCGACCAGACCAGATTCAGGCGATACCAGACCGCCTGCGGCAGGGTGATGGCCTGCGCCATGAGGCGCTGGATGACCGGGCGTTCGCCGATGAAATGGCTGCCGATAAAGACCAGGCCGAACAGCCAGTTGAGTACGGTGGGCTTCCACTTGATATATACTTCGTCCTGCAGCAGCAGGGTTGCCCCGCCGAACACCACCAGCAGGGCGAGGGTGATCACATGGATGTTTTCCAGCCGCCGGTGTTTGATCCAGTATATCGATACCTGGAGGGCGGTGGCCGCGATCGCGACCGCCGTGGCGATGAAGATGTTGTTGCCCGTGACCTTGAAGGCGATAAAAAACAGCAGTACAGGGAAAAAATCGTACAGGAGTTTCATCAGTATTCCACGGTGCAATCCGGGGTTCGTCGATGCGGTATCTTACAATGAAGTCGGCCGGAATGGCATCTCGTGAGCGGTGACATGAGCGGGTGTTTTGATCTGCACAGCCATTCGTGTTATTCCGACGGGTCCTTGTCACCGTCCGAGCTGGTGCGACACGCACGCGACAGCGGGGTCGATGTCTTGGCCCTGACGGATCATGATACCACGGAGGGTATTGCCGAGGCGCAGGCGGCCGCCCAGGCGGCCGGGATCACCCTGATACCGGGGGTCGAGATTTCAGTGTCCTGGGTGCAGCGTGTGATCCATATTGTCGGCCTGCGGGTTGATACGCACTGCGGGCGCCTGCAGGAAGGTTTGTCCCGCCTGGGCGGGGTACGACGGGAGCGCGCGCGCCTGATCGCGGAAAAACTCGCGAAAAGCGGCATTCCCGGCGCGCTCGCCGCGGCCGAGTCTTATGCCGGCGGCGAAGTCGTGGGGAGGAACCATTTCGCCCGC
>JBAQHC010000363.1:0-1534 GCA_049288095.1 Alphaproteobacteria bacterium
TTCCTATTCTGTCCGAAAGCCTACCCATGTAGGCTCTAACGAATAATGCTAGGACAATGAGACTGCCAGTGACGGCGGCTGTCGAAAAGAAGTCGAAGTGCAGGTTGTCCTTTAAATAACCAGACAGAAAATAGTCCACTGTTCCATACGAATAATAGACAGAAGCTTGAACGAGGCTGACCGTCAAGACAGAACGATTCTTAGCCAAAGTGCCCCACCCAGTATACAGCCGTCTTGGAATCTTTGATTCTCTTGAAATAGTAGCGACACGTGGCTTTCTTTCCGCTAGGAAGACCAACCCCATAATAAAAGTAGCTAGTCCAGACGCTGCTACAGCCAAATACATCAAATGATAATTGTAGAGGGGGTCAGAACTCCTGGCGGTGGTGAATAGTATATACCCTCCGAGGAAAGGGGCAAGACCTCTCCCAACGTATGTCGCAGAAGTGAAAAGCGAAATACGTTCACCCCGTTGGGTGGGAAACAGTTCAGCCATTGATGCTTCGGCTACGGGCACGAAAATGGCAGTCGCAAATCCGTGATAGAATCTTACAAGGATGAGCTGCCACCACGAGCTAATTAATAGGTAGAGGAAAGGGGCGGTAGCGAAAATCAAGGAGGCTAGCAGCAGAAACTTCCTTCTACCGTATATATCAGAAAGAGAAGCTGCTGGCAAGCTGACTAGAATGCCCGGGATAGTTGAGGCCGCCCCGACGAGACCTGACCAATCGGTCGGGGTTTGGAGTACAGTCGCAAAAGGGTTTAGCAATGTCTTGGACATAGTTGAGCTCAGGATCGCGAAGAGCCCCATGATACAGAGTATCAGAAAAATGCTTCTTCCAACGTTTATGGTTTGCAGACCCATACTCGGACTCTTCAATTTTCAGCTTTTCCAAGCGTTACAGCCGCAGGCTTGATTTAACGCTTTTGCCTTCAATTATGCTCAGCTAGTATTTAGTTTGTGCTCCAAGCTCGCTTAGAGTCGCGTAGTGAGTATCCACTACCCGAAGAGCTCTGTTGAAGGTTTCAATGTAGGTTTTCGACGTTTTCCCAGGTTGTTTACCGCAGTCCAACGGTGACTATTCTGATAGTTTCTTTCTCAGAAATTCTCTCCTCTCTTTTCGATCCATCTTTTCAATTTCAGTCTTGTACTTCTGACGAAGCAATTTCAGCCTGCAGAATGCGTAAAAAGCATCATAGACTGGTCTGGCCTTTTCGATGGCTTCATGATCATCTTTTGCAACAATAGAGATTCCTGTTATCACAGCATCGAGTCCAGCCGCCTCGATGGCTTCAGGTTTGTCCGTGTCAGCCGCGCGCACGATGTTTGCCAACTCCAACACTGCAGGATCCTTAATCTTGTACTTTTCGACAAACGCATCGAAACTGCACTTGTTTCCGTGATGACCAAGCTCGACACTGGGCGCATCATAAGGTATGGCCTTTTCCTTTTTGACAATTTCAGGCATTTTCTCGCTAGGCACAAAGATGAATTCAGCTTTTGGATCTATGAATCTTTTTATGAGCCATGGAC
>JBAQHC010000364.1:0-3252 GCA_049288095.1 Alphaproteobacteria bacterium
TGGGGCCGCGGCTATGTGCTGCGCGATCCGGTCGCCGAGCGTGGCGCTGCGTAGACGCTGAAGTCAGCGGGGGAAACGCCGATCCAGTTTCGCGTACGGGCGTTAAGTGAAGGGCGGTGAGCGATCACCGCCCTTCTTATTTCGGCATACGCTCAGACAGCAGCAAGATATTTATCAACAACGTCCCAAGTCTTGCCGAAGAGCGCCGCCCGATCGTCGGATGTCATCTGGACCACCTTGCCGTGACGAAGCGGATCAGCTGCTCCCTTTATCTCAAGCAGCGTTTCCTTCTCGCATCCAGCAATCTCGCGAAATTTTTGCCACTGCTGCTCTCCATTCGCCGATTCGAGGCTGTGAACGACCGAAGAGTGATTGCAAAGAGACTCGATGGCTCGATAGCAGTAGAACGCTGTGTCGTCCGCTCGTCTCATGGCGTTGGCCAAGTCGTTTAAACAGCGATTGATGTAGATACCGTTTGGACCGATTGTCTTTGGCTTAAGCTTTGAGAGAGCGATTCCCGCGTCCTTATTGCGATTTGCGAGGCAAGGGATATCGATCCCGAAAACGAAGTCGACATTTCGAGCGCGGTTTACGACCCGCGTAATCTCAAGATCGTAAGCGTAGCCCTTTATGTAGCCGACCATCGCAAGATGATTTTCAACAATGGTTTTTACGACATTTCGAAGATCGAGGACGTCCCATTCGTCGTCTGTATCAACCCAAACTGCGAGCTGATTCAAAACTATGCTAACGGCTGCCGTAGCTGCCCGACCAGAGGTGAAGTGTGTGAACTTCACTGCCATTTGCGATGAGAGCTGGGCACGCTCTGGTAGAACTACGCCTTGAAAGAAGTAGGGTTCCACCCCGGCTGCCTAGTTGGCTGCGGGGCGTTTGGAAGAAACGGCGTATTTGCGCGCAATCGCCGGGCTCATATCGAGCCGATAGATGCCGCGATCATCGGGCGAACCGCATAGGCTGTCGGTGAGGCCAATGATGGATTCGGCCGCGCCGAGCATGAGATAGCCATCCGGCATCAGAGTTTTCGCCAGCCGCTCGAGAATATCCGTCTTGGTGTCGCGATCGAAGTAAATGAGCACGTTGCGGCAGAAGATGAGATCGAAATGACCGAGCGCGCTGAACTCATCAAGAAGATTGAGCTCGCGATAGCGCACCATGCCACGCAGATCCGCGTTGATGCGCCATATTTCGCCCTCTTGATTGAAGTGCCGCACGAGCTGCTGAATCGGCAGGCCGCGCTGCACTTCAAACTGGCTGTAAACACCCGAACGCGCCTTTTCCAGGACGACCGGCGAAATGTCCGTACCCAGAATATCGATGCGCCAATCGCGTAGCTGCGGCGCCATATCCTTGAGCATCATGGCGACCGAATAGGGCTCCTGTCCGGTCGATGCGGCCGCGCACCAGATGTTCAATCGCTTGGTATTCGCCCGCGCCTCGAGCAGCTTGGGCAAGGACGAAGTCTTCAAGCGGTCGAATGCAGGTTTGTCGCGGAAGAACGAGGTCTCATTGGTGACCATCGCCTCAATCACGGCGAGATCGAGGGTCGGCGAGCGGCCTGCGCGCAACGCCTCAGTGAGGGCATCGAGCGATGAATGACCAAGCCGGCGCGCCACCGGCGACAGGCGGCTTTCGACGAGATAGGCTTTGTCCGGCGTCAGAACGAGGCCCGCATGGCGCTTCAAGTAACCGCAGACGAATTGAAAACTCGCGGGCGTCATGACGTTTTTCCTTTAAGCAGGCTGGCCACCTTGGGCGCGATTTCCGGAAGCGGCAGAACCGCCGATGCAAGGCCCGCCTCAGCCACCGCGCCCGGCATTCCCCACACAACACTCGTTGCTTGGTCTTGAACGAGAATCGTTCCGCCGTTTTTCACAATTTCCTGCGCTCCCGCGCGGCCATCCTGCCCCATGCCGGTCAGCACGACGGCAAGAACTCCGACTCCGTAGGTTGCGCTGAGCGAGCGGAACATCGGATCAACCGCCGGACGGCAGAAATTTTCCGCAGGTCCGTCATCGAGCTTGATAAGGACATTTCCGCCCGAGCGGTAAAGCAGCATGTGATGGCCGCCGGGGGCAACATAGATGCGGCCGAGTTCAAGCGCTTCGCCATTCGACCCTTCGGTTGCCGGTGTGCAGCTGACTTTGGCAAGCTGTTCCGCAAGAATGCCGGTGAAAGTCGGCGGCATATGCTGCGTGATGACAACGGGAACGCTGATCTTGCCGGCAAGCGATTCAAAGAAGCTCATAAGCGCCTGCGGGCCGCCGGTCGAGCTGCCGATCGCCAGCACTTGCGGCGCCGTCTCTCCGCTGCGTCTTAAGCGAATCGCTGGGGCGGGCGGCTCGACCGTGCCAAGCCGGTCAACCGCGCTCGACACCGACGGCATGGCCTTGGCCGCCGAATTGCGGGCGAGCGCGCCGAGCATCTTTACTTTTGCGATGAGCTCGTGGCGGAATTCCTCCGACGTGGTAACGCCGCGAACGCTCTGCGGCTTGGGCACGAAATCGGCCGCGCCCATATTGAGCGCGCGCATCGAAATGGTGGCGTTGCGGCGCGTGAGCGTCGAGGACATCAAGACTTTAAGTCCCGGCTGAATCGCTAGAAGCTTGGGCAGCGCATCGATACCGGAAAGCACTGGCATATCGATGTCGAGAACCACGATTTCGGCGCCGGAAGGCGCGAGCTGGCGCACGGCCTGCTCGCCATCGGCGACACTGCGCACAATCTCGATCTCGCCGTCAGCCTCGAGCCAACGCGCGAGAAGGCCTCGCACCACCGCGGAGTCGTCCGCTATCATTACGCGATAAGGCCGATCGCCCCGCGCTGGAGATAGCACCGACGCGGATCGCGCAGATAGGCTCACGAGCTTGCAACCAACCCAACTTCGCTGAACTTGGATTCAAGGATCTCGCGATCGAACGGCTTCATGATGTATTCGTTCGCGCCGGCCTGCATCGCCTCGGTAATATGCTTGAGATCATTTTCCGTTGTGCAGAACACGACGATGGGCTCAGCGCCCTTCTTCTCTTTGCGCAAGATTCTTAAGAATTCGATGCCGTTCATCACCGGCATGTTCCAATCGAGAAGAATTGCGTCCGGCATTTCTTCGCGGCAGGCAGCGATCGCTTCCTGACCATCGGCGGCTTCACGAACCCCGAAATCGAGCTCCTCGAGGATTCGCCGCGCCACCGTGCGGATGACACGCGAATCATCAACGACGAGACAGCTCTTCAT
>JBAQHC010000365.1:0-1589 GCA_049288095.1 Alphaproteobacteria bacterium
GGCGAAGACGTACGAGAAGCTGCGGCTGATCGCGTCAAAGCTGTCGGACCCCTCCACCGCGATGGTGGGATACATCAACGAGCACCCCGCCGCCAAGCCGATCAGCAGGAAAGCCACCAGCAACCCCACCAGGATCGCCAGGAAGAACAGCAACCCCAGCAGGATCGCGCCGAATCCGCCCAGGTTCCCCACCAGCCCCCCCAGGGCCAGCAGAAGCCCCAAGACCAGGATGATCACCAGGGGGATGATCGGGGCGGTGAGGAAGCTGAAGAATTTGTTGATCGAAAACCGCAATGCCTGAACGGCGGAAATTTTCTCCTCGCGGGCGGCGTGGAGCGCGGCGATACGGTACACCGCCCCGCCGAACAACGCCCAGGAGGCCAAGCACAGCAGCAGGAACAGAATGGCGTAGATTCCATGCTCCGCCATCAACCAGCCCAAGCCTCCCACGGCCATCAGCATCCAGTAGAGGAACCCCGCCGAGGGAAGCTCCGCCGGACCGCCGGTCTTGCCGTAGCTGGCCAGGCCGGTGCTGAGGTCCAGCCGCCACACCGCCGTCAATGCGTTGCTCACGCAATGGTTCTCGTAGTTCAGCAGGCTGGCGAAGAGGCCTCGCCCACGGATCGCCAGGACCTGATCGGCGAATTCCTTCTTGCGAGCCGTCAGTGCCTGGGCCGCCTTGGCCTCGTCCTTGGCAAGCTGTCCCGTTTCCTTTCGGCGCTCCTCGTTGGTGGACAGGTTCTTGAGATTGGCGGCGACGTCACGCTGGGCCTGGGCCAGGAGCTTGTCGACGCGTGCGACTTGGAGAGCGAACTTGTCCTCCGCCGCCCTGAGCACCTTGCGCCAATTCTTGTCGGCCTCAGGGAGAAAACTGTCGGTGGACTTGGTTTCGAAGGGCTTGCTGGCGGTGCTTTCGCTGTTGTCCGCCGCGAGTTTTTCGGCAAAGGCGGTAGCCAGGCGGCCGGCGGGCAACTTGGCCGAGTAGGTCGCCAGGAAATGAGCCTCGTTGGTAGCCTCCGCCAGCAGTCCAGCCGCCAGCGTGGGCCGGTTGCTTCGCCAGGCACCCTTGGCGGCTTTGAAATCGGCGGCGCTGCTGGTGACGTAGGTGGACACCTCGTTCCGCATCGCCCGCTTCCCGCCAACCTGCCAGCAGCGGTCCAGCACCCAGCCGCCGATATACATGGACACGATCGCCACCAGAGCCAAAAGCATCTTGGTGGGATGGATGGCCATGCGAAAACTCTTGAAGATGTGGGTGAAGGCAAAGACTTCGTTCCAGTTGATGCTTCGCAACTCCTGTTGCTCGTCAGCCATGGCTCAGTCCTTTCCTTCCTGCCGACAGGCAGGCGCCAGCCAGCCCGGGACGGTGACAAACTCTCCCTCGCCCGTTTATCAGGCTGACCGTGCGGAATTATACCCCCACCCCCGCTCCCTGCCAGTCAAATCCCCCGGCAGGGGGCGGCTTACTTCTTGCCCTTCTTGGGAGGCGCGGCGCCGCCTTTGCCCGTCGAGCCGCTTGCACCGCCGGAAGCGCTTTCCCCGGACGAGGAGGAAGGTTTGTCCTTCTGGGCGGCCTTGCGATAGGACTC
>JBAQHC010000366.1:0-2987 GCA_049288095.1 Alphaproteobacteria bacterium
GGGCGGCGGGTTGGCCTTGCCGGTCGCCGGAGCGATCTATTGGATCGGACTTTCGGTCGTGGGTCTCTACCTGAACGATCGACTCTGGTGCCTCTTAGCCTTTGCGAGCTCGGGCCTCATTTTCCCGCTCGGCCTTTTGCTGCAACGGCCGACGCGCTCAAGTGCGGTGAACAAGACCGCGTTCGGAATGCTATTGTTCGCGGCTTTGTTCTCGATGCTGTGCTTCTGGGGCGTGACGATCCCGCTCTTCTACACCGCCCGGGAGTTCGTGCCGCTCGCGCTTGGCATCGGCATGTCGCTGCACTGGCCGGTGATCGGCTGGATGTTCGGACGCACTCTGTTGTTCAGCTCGCACGCAGCCATTCGCGCCGCCGCCATCATCGCTCTGTGGTATCTGTTCCCACAGGATCGCTTCACTTTGATCCCGCTCGCTATCGCCACGATTTACCTCTTAACCGCACTGGCGATCGCAATCGATGTCGGACGGCTTCGGCATGCACCGAAATAAAAGGGCGGTGCCTTCTGGCACCGCCCACTGCCGTGATCGGCGTTTCCCCCGCTGACTTCAGCGTTACGCAGCACCTCGTTCGGCGACCGGGTCGCGCAGCACATAGCCGCGGCCCCAGACCGTCTCGATATAGTGGTCGCCGCCGGTGGCGACGGCGAGCTTCTTACGCAACTTACAGATGAACACGTCGATGATCTTGAGCTCGGGCTCGTCCATGCCGCCATAGAGATGGTTGAGGAACATCTCCTTGGTGAGGGTCGTGCCCTTACGGAGCGAGAGGAGCTCCAGCATCTGATATTCCTTGCCGGTGAGGTGCACGCGGCTGTTGTCGACCTCGACCGTCTTGGTGTCGAGATTGACCTTGAGCTTGCCGGTCCCGATCACCGACTGCGAATGACCCTTGGAGCGGCGCACCACGGCATGAATGCGCGCCACCAGCTCGTCCTTGTGGAAGGGCTTGGTCATGTAGTCGTCGGCGCCGAAGCCAAGGCCGCGAACCTTGTTCTCGATCCCGGCAAGGCCGGAGAGAATGAGGATGGGCGTTTGGATCTTGGCAACGCGGAGCGTCTTCAGAACCTCGTAACCCGACATGTCGGGGAGGTTAAGGTCCAAGAGAATAATGTCGTAGTCATAAAGCTTGCCGAGGTCGACGCCTTCTTCGCCCAGATCAGTCGTATAAACGTTGAAACCCTCGGACTTGAGCATCAGCTCGATCGATTGAGCCGTCGCGCTGTCGTCCTCGATCAGCAAAACCCGCATTTCTGTCCCCTCTCGGCGGAGTCGCCGGCCGCTTTCGGCGACCGCAAATTTTGTTGGGTGGGTGTGTTACTCAGAACGCCATTCATGGTTAATCAGCCAAGAAGTTAATATGAAAACCTTGCGTAAAGATTAACCGTTCACGGAGCGTGAGCATCTTGACTCTCGCGCCCCGCGGTTCCCCCACGTGCGACCCAAGTGATTCGCATAGGAATTTACCGTGATTTAATGCGAAGGCAAAATGCTGATTGCACGTGTGCTGATAATTTTCTCCGGCTCGGATTCTTGAATCGTGCAATCGCTCCAATCTCGTATCGAAAGAGTTGCGCGCGTGCGCGTCTTCGGCCGCGTCGCGCGTGTCGAGGGGCTCAGGGTCGAGGTTGAAGGCGCGGGTTCCGCGTTAAGCTTGGGCACAGAGCTCGAGATCGAGCTCGGGCCTGAGCGTCGCGTTGCCGCCGAGGTTGTTGGGCTCGCCGATGACAGAGTGCTTTCACTCACGCTCGGCAATCTTGACGGCATAAGGCTCGGCGCGCGCGCCTTCGTTTCAACCGAGGGTCAACAAATCGCGCCAAGCCATGGCTGGCTCGGGCGCATCGTTGATGGGCTTGGGCGGCCGATCGACGGCAAAGGCGCGCTGCCGCATGGCGAGACGCGCTCGCTTCGCTCTGTGCCGCCGCAAGCGCATTTGCGCGCCCGCGTCGGAACGCGCATCGATCTCGGCGTGCGCGCTCTCAACAACTTCGTAACCTGCTGCGAAGGTCAGCGCATGGGCGTGTTCGCCGGCTCGGGCGTTGGTAAATCGATTCTGTTGTCGATGATGGCGCGCTTCACCGAGGCCGACGTCAACGTCATTGGCCTCATTGGCGAGCGCGGCCGCGAGGTCAAGGAATTTCTTGAAGACGATCTCGGGCCGGAGGGCATGGCGCGTTCGGTCGTGGTCGTCGCGACTTCCGACGAGCCGGCGCTGGTCCGCCGGCGCGCGGCTTATGTCGCAATGACGATCGCGGAATACTTCAGAGATTCAGGGCTTAAGGTGCTTTGCCTCATGGATTCGGTTACACGCTTTGCGATGGCGCAGCGCGAGATCGGGCTCTCTTGTGGCGAGCCGCCGACCACCAAGGGATACACCCCCACCGTGTTTGCCGAGCTGCCCAAGCTCCTGGAGCGCGCAGGGCCGGGCCTCGCCGGCAAGCCTGGGTCGATTACCGGGCTCTTCACCGTGCTGGTCGATGGCGATGACATGAACGAGCCGATCGCCGATGCGGTGCGCGGCATCTTGGATGGGCACATCGTGATGGAGCGCGCGATTGCGGAGCGCGGCCGCTATCCGGCGATCAACATCTTGAAATCCGTCTCGCGCACCATGCCGAACTGCAATGACGAGACCGAGCAGCAGATCATTCGCCTCGCGCGCCGCTCGATGTCGACTTATGAGGACATGGCGGAATTGATTCGCCTCGGCGCCTACACCAAAGGCTCCGACAAAGAGGTCGATCAGGCCATCGCCTATCAACCGTACTTCGACGAATTTCTCAATCAAAACAAGGATGACCGGACGGATATTAATTCGGGATTTGAAGAGCTGCAGCGCATACTCACCACCTATCAGATGAAATGACGGCAGGCGGTCCAATTGTCCCAACAGGTCGAAAGTTCTTGTCTGCCGTCATCCCCCGGCTTGTCCGGGGGATCCAGACTCATAAAGACCACCGCGAGTCTGGAT
>JBAQHC010000367.1:0-7109 GCA_049288095.1 Alphaproteobacteria bacterium
AAAGCAATCTCTTCGAGATGGAGTGGCCGCCGCGATCGGGCCGCATTGGGTCCTTCCCGGAAGTCGACCGCGGCGCTTGGTTCGACCTCGCCGAAGCGCGACGTCGTATTCAGCCCGGTCAATTGCCGATCCTCGATGAGCTCATGCGATTGCTTGGTTAGCATTGACCTTCCAGCGCCACGCAACGACCTCTCCCTTCAGGGAGAGGTCGGAAACAAAGTTCACTTTGTTTCCGGGTGAGGGTAGACGCGCATTTCTGCCAGCACCCTCACCCTGCCCTCTCCCTAAAGGGAGAGGGATCGACTGATGGCCTATGGTTAGCCAATTCTTATGCGTCCCTTTTTGAGCCGCGCTTAAGCGCAACTTTACCAGTCCCCGGCACACTCGCCCCTGTTTCACTCTTGGACGCGACGCGTCTTTGAACTGCTGGGGATCAGCCGAAATCCGAGGCGTTCATTGGTTGCGGATGCGCCGCCCACCGGGAAGGCGTGCATGGCTCAATCCGTTTTGATCGTTGACGATGATCCGACGCAGCGCCGGCTCATGGAGTCCGTGCTTGCGCGTCAGGGCTATAAGGTGACGACCGCCGCCGGCGGCAAAGAGGCCATCGCGCTCGTCGATTCCGGCAAGGCAAGCGACACGGGCGTGATGCTGCTCGATCTCGTCATGCCTGAGGTCGATGGCTATGCCGTTTTGGAACACATCAAGAAGGTGCTGCCCGGCCTGCCGGTGATCGTGCTAACCGCGCAGGGCCGCATCGATACCGTGGTCTCGGCGATGCGCGCGGGCGCGGCCGATTTCGTCGTGAAGCCGGCGAGCCCCGAGCGCCTGCTTGTCTCGATTCAAAATGCGCTCAAGCTCAACACCCTGACCGGCGAAGTGCAGCGCTTGAAGCGCCGCCAATCCGGCCAACTGAGCTTTGATGATCTCATCGCCAAAGCGCCGACCATGCAGCAGGTGATCCGGCTCGGCCGGCGCGCCGCGCAATCCAACATTCCGATTTTGATCGAAGGCGAATCCGGCTCCGGCAAGGAGCTGATCGCGCGCGCGATCCAAGGCGCTTCAGACCGCTCCGGCAAACCGTTTGTCGCGGTCAACTGTGGCGCGCTGCCGGAAAATCTCGTCGAGAGCATCTTGTTCGGCCACGAGAAGGGCGCGTTCACCGGCGCTTCCGAAAAGCATATGGGCAAGTTCCAGGAAGCTTCGGGCGGCACGCTGTTCTTGGATGAAATCGGCGAGCTTCGGCTCGACATCCAGGTCAAGCTCTTGCGCGCGCTGCAGGAAGGCGAGGTCGATCCGGTCGGCGCATCCAAGCCCGTGAAGGTCGATATCCGCCTCATCTCGGCGACCAACCGCGATCTTCTGAAGATGGCGCAGGCCGGCGAGTTCCGCGAAGATCTTTATTACCGATTGAACGTCTTTCCGATTTTGGTGCCGCCCTTGCGCGAGCGGAGAGAAGACATTCCGGACCTCATCGATTATTTCATTCAGCGTTTCGCCGTCGAGGAAGGTAAGAAAGTTGCCGGCATCGAGCCCAAGAGCCTCGAAGTTCTTCTCGAATATGGCTGGCCCGGCAATGTGCGCCAGCTTGAGAATGCCGTGTTCCGCGCTGTCGTGCTCGCCGAGGAAGAGTGGCTGAGTTTGCACGATTTCCCGCAGATCGCGGGCTTCATGCGCGTGGCTCTGCCCGAGCGCCGCGTGGTTGCCGCCAGCGCGGCAGCGCCCGGCGGCCCTCAAACACAAGATGCGCCGGCTGGCGTTATTGTGAGCGACGCGGTGGGTACGCGGCCGATCTACACCGCGCCCCATGACGCGGCAGCCATGGCCCCGCCCGGACAGGGCATTCAGATTACCGATGCCGCGGGACATTTGCGCCCGCTCGAAGAGATCGAGGGTCAAATGATCAAGCTCGCGATCGAGAAATATGACGGCCACATGTCCGAGGTCGCGCGACGCCTCGGCATCGGCCGCTCAACGCTCTACCGCAAAGTGCGCGATCTCGGCCTCGAACCCCACGGTGAAGAATGACCACTCAAACCCTGACAGATACCCCCTCCGAACGCGCCGAGCGCGCTGAACGCAGAACGCGCGAGCGTACCGTAAAGCTCAAAGTGCGCGCGACCGAGCCGGACGATATCAACAAGGACATCGTCCGGGTCGCTGAGCGCCGGCGGGCCGGCCTCAAAATCGGCCGCATTCACAAATTTACGGTCGGCGACCAGTCGGCCTATTTCATTTTGCGCAGCTGTGCGCCCGAGGATGCCGGCAAGATCTTTATGGACGAGGCTGCAAGAGAGAAGCTTGGCCTTACGGCAGGGGCCGACAAAGAATTCAAGATCGAGCGGGCAAGTCTCTGGGGCGAAATTTGCTGGCTGTGGAACGCCACGGACCCAACTTATCGCATCGCCGCCAAGCTCGGCGTGCTGAGCCTTGGCCTCGGCATCATCGCGCTTATCCCGACGATACTCAGCATTATCAGCTTCTTCGCGAAGCTCTCGCCGCACTCGGTACCGTTTTCACCGGGACCGTGAGGGCGCACCTACTCCGCAGCCGCAGCAACCGCCTCGCCAAGCGCTTCAAGATACACCTTCAAGAGCGCCTCCTGCTCTTGGCGGTCGTTCGTGTCCATCTTCCGTAGACGGACGACCTGGCGCATGATCTTGGGTGCAAAGCCATTGGCTTTGGCTTCCGCATAGACCTCTTTGATGTCCTCGGCAAGCGCGCGCTTCTCTTCTTCGAGGCGCTCGACGCGCTCAATGAAGGCCCTCAAATGTCCCGCCGCAAAGCCGCCATCGGCCGCCATCGTCTTCTCCTTCGAGCTGTTGGAAGCGGAAGGTGCGATGCGGCCTCATCGCCCGCAAGAGAACGGCGCGCCTTCTCAACAAGGCGGAAGAGCAATCCACAGCCGAAGCTGCTCGTCATTGCGAGCGGAGCGAAGCAATCCAGCTTCATTGCCTGGCGGTCCTGGATCGCCGCGGCCGCTCTGCGGCCTCGCGATGACGAGACCAATCAATGCTTGTGGAATTTGCCTTCCATGGCCTTGAGTTTTTCGGGCGCAGCCTCGGTCTGATATTTCGCCTTCCACTCCTCATACGGCATGCCGTAGACGATCTCACGCGATTGATCCTTGGTGAGCGGAATACCGCGCTCGTTCGCCGCTTCGCGATACCAATTGGAGAGGCAATTGCGGCAGAAGCCCGCAAGCTCCATGAGATCGAGATTCTGCACATCGGTGCGTTCGCGCAAATGCTGAACCAAGCGGCGGAACGCGGCCGCTTCAAGATCGCGCTTTTCGGTTTCGTTCATAGCACTGCTCCTTGCCTCGCAACGCCTCAACACTATCACGTATGGTGCTTTGCGCGCGCGGCAAGCTGCGACAGCATGGGCGTGAGACGCTCCGCCCATTCGCCGCGCCCCGCTTCATTTGCGAGCAAATCCTGACGAATTTCGATCAGCACATGCGAGATGCCGCGCTTAGTGCCGTGGCGGTCCATCGAATCGCCCTCGAGCTCGCCGGAATAAGGCTGGTTGTCGCCGACGACGAGCTCCCTCATGCCGCGGAGATAGGCGAGGCAAAAATCTGCCGTCGGTTTGTCGCCCCACCAGAGAACGCCGCAATGCCAGGGCCGTGGCCGCCCGCGCCAAGCCGGCGTAAAGCTGTGGATCGACACCAGCATCGGCAAAACGCCGGAGCCGAGCGCACGGTCGAGCGCGTGATCGACGGCTGCGTGATAGAGCCGGTGAAAGCTCTCAATCCGCTTCTCGATTTCGGCGGCAGCTGCCACGGCATTGCCCGGAATGATCTCGCCGTCCGAAAGCCGCATCACGAGCGTAGGGTCATCCTCGCCGCGATTGGGGTCGATGAGGAGGCGCGAGAATCCGGCAAGCACAGCCGGCGCATTGAGCCGTTCCGACAACGCGTGCACAAGCGCGTGAGCGCCGAGGTCATAGGCGATGTGGCGCGTGAAGGAGCCCGCAGGCAGGCCAAGCGAGCCGTATGCCTCGGGCACGGCATTGCTGGCGTGATCGCACACCAAGAGCAGGCGCGAATCGCCCGCCTCGCGCAGGTGCTCGAAAGGCGCGCGATACTCCATCCGCTCCGGACCCGTAATCTCTGGCATTGATGTTGACATGGGCCGGCCCGACGATAAGGCGTCTTGCGGTGCGCTCAAGCTTTGCTTAACCCTCAAGCGCCGGCCCGGAAAGGCCCGGCAGTCCGGGGAGGATATCCTTGCGAATCGCAGCTTATGGAGCCGCTCTCGTGGTTGCGATGTGTCTTACTGGCGCTCCGGCCCGCGCGGAGTTTCGGGTCTGCAACGACACCAAGCACATGGTCGGCCTTTCGATCGCGCGCTCCAACGGCATCGATTGGATCTCCGAAGGCTGGTGGAATATCGACGCCCAAGGCTGCACCGTGATTCTCGAAGGCCCGCTCAAGGCCCGCTATTATTATCTCTACGCCGTTCAATACGACATCGGCGGCGGCTGGACCGGCGACCGCTATTTCTGCACAAGCCGGCGCAGCTTCACCATCACCGGACGACAGAACTGCAAAGAGCGCGGCTATGAGCGCACGGGGTTCTTCGAAGTCGATACGCAAAACGCGGCCGACTACACCCACCTACTGACCGATCCCGGGGAATAGCCGCTCTTAGCGTAACGAGCCCGCGCCCAGAACTTCGCGCCTTCCTCCTAATTCACACGAAGACACAAAGCGGTCCGCGTTCGCGGCGAAGCCGCAGTTCCGATTTCGTCGCCAGCGATAAAGCGTGGCGCCTGTCACGCATTGGGCAGCTTCGTATCTTCGTGTGCCAATAGTGAGTTTCGGCATTCGCCGAAGATGAGCGGGATTGAAGGACTAAATACCCTGGCCTTCGACTTGGCGCGCCATGGCTTCGATCTTGGGGGCAAGCCCATCGATATGCGGGTTGATCGCATAAGCGCGCCGTAAGGCCTGAAGCGATGCGTGCTGATTGCCGTAAATCGAGAAGATCGCCGCAAGCTGCATGAGCGCACCGTAATTGCGCGGCTCGATTGCGAGCGCGTGCTCGAGATCGATCATCGCTTCGTCATTGGCATTGAGCACGAAATTGACGACGCCAAGCTGATGCCATGCTTCGCCGAACTCCGGCTCGAGCGACGTGCACGCATTGAAGAGATCGAGCGCGAGATCTTTGTCACCCGCCGCGAGCGCGGTGACACCGCGCTGATAGAGAAGGTTCGCGGTATCGCTCGGGCTGGTCGCCCAGATGGCGAAGATCGCGCCTTCCGTCGCCTTCACCTCGGCAGGATCTTGGGTGGCTTTCAGGCGGCTGAACAGAACGCTGAGACTGGCGGCATCGTCCGGCGCGGGCGAACGCGCATGAGCGCCCGCCGCCATCAGCGGCAGAGCGAGCAGCGCCAGCGCCACCACTCGTCCAAACATCTGCATGATTCGTTATTTAGTCCGCCAAACGCGGCAAAGCAAAGGCGGCAAAATCGTCGCGGCTAACCCTGACGCGCCTTATAGCGGCGATGCGTCTTATTAATCACATAGACCCGCCCACGCCGGCGCACGAGTTTGCAGTCCTTGTGCCGGTTCTTAAGGGATTTGAGCGAGTTACGGACTTTCATCGTCGGCTCCACAGCCGAGGGGCAGCCCCTTCGGCGAGGCGCGGACACTAGTGGGGCTCATTTCCCCCGTCAAGCTACGGTGAGCCCCGAAAACCGGCCTTGACCTTGCCATTTTCCATGCCCAGAACCGGAACCCGCGGGCAATGCAAAAGGGGGATCAGGATGGAACGCCACAGAGCGGCCCTTGGCAGCCTAGCCTTTCTTGCGGCCTGCCTCTCGGCCCTTGCCGGCTGCGCTGCTATGGACCCGGCGGACCCGCCCGCGGCGGCTGCATCAGCTCCCTCAGGGGTCAGCGCCGCGACCGTGCCCGGCGGCCCCATCGTCATCGACCAGAAGGCCTATAGCGACTGGCTGAAGAGCTTCCGCGCCAAGGCGCTCGCCGCCGGCATCTCGCGCGTAACCTTCAACGCCGCCCTCGGCAAAGTGAAGCCCAACCCGGATATTATCGCGCGCGATCAGGCCCAGCCTGAAGTCGCCCAAGCCGTTTGGGAGTATCTCGACAACGCGACCTCGCAAAAGCGCATCGACAACGGCTCCACGCAGCTCGCCGCCAACGCGGTAACGCTTGACAAGATCGAGCAGCAATATGGCGTAGACCGTCACACGCTCATCGCGATCTGGGGGCTCGAGAGCAATTACGGAACCATCGTCGGAAAGTTCAACATTTTCGAAGGACTCGCAACGCTCGCTTATGAAGGGCGGCGCCGCGACTGGGCGGAGAACGAACTGATCTCCGCGCTCAAGATTGTCGAGCGTCATGACGTGAAGCCGGAACGCATGGTCGGCTCGTGGGCGGGCGCAATGGGCCAAACCCAATTCATCCCGTCGGCCTATCTCAATTATGCAGTCGATGAAGACGGCGACGGGCGCCACGATCTTTTCGATTCCGTGCCCGACGTGCTCGCCTCGATTGGGAACTTCCTCGCCAAGTCCGGCTGGACGAAAGATCAGAAGTGGGGCGAGGAAGTGAAGCTGCCGAAGGATTTCGATTTCGCGCTCGCTGACCCTACAATCAAACTGCCGATGTCGCGCTGGCACGAGCTCGGCGTTGCAACGCTCGACGGCAAGACGGTGCCGGCTGCTGATGCATCGGATGCCGCGGTGTTTCTACCCGGCGGCTACAAGGGCCCGGCGTTTTTGACGTTCGACAATTTCCGCGTTTTCCTGAAATACAACAACTCGACGCCTTACGCGCTCGCTGCCGGTCTGCTTGGCGACCGGCTCGGCGGCTCTGCCGGCGTCTCGGCGCCGTGGCCGCGCGATGAGCGGCCGCTGACGCTCAGTGAACGGATCGAGTTGCAAACGCTGCTTACTCAGCTCGGCTATGCCAGCGGCAAGGCAGACGGAATTATCGGCGGCGGCACGCGCGCAGCGATCAGGGCTTATCAGCTCAAGATCAACGTGCCGGCCGACGGCTTTGCGACGGTTGCTTTGCTCGCCCGCTTACGCACCGACGCGGCTTCAACTGCCTCGCCCGCACCGCCTTCGCCGTGAGC
>JBAQHC010000368.1:0-2063 GCA_049288095.1 Alphaproteobacteria bacterium
GAAAAAGCTCGGGCTGTAAGCCTCGCGGTCAAAGACCAGGGTGAAGCGGGGTTGCACAAAATCGTTGTTTTCCTCAGCTGGGTCTGGTTTAGCAGGCAGATTGTTTTCCAACCACGGCACCACTTCAGAGCGCAACACCGACACCAGTCCAGGATCGACCTCCTTGGTTACCAAAAAGAACGGTCGGCCATCCAAGGCGTTTATCCAGAAATCCGTGGTGCTGCGCAAACACAGCCTCTGGCGGGCCACATAATGGCGTGGCAGCTTGGTGAGACTGCCGTGGTAGACCCGCACGTGACTGTCGGCATAAAAGACCCCGACACTTTGCGGGTCGGCCGTCATCCAGTCCACCGCCAGTTGCGTGTTCCAACGGGCCGCCCGCCCAGGCTCGTTGCAAAGCGTGGTGAGTTTCTCGCGCACAGTGCGGACCTCCGGGATACGATCCAATCCCAGAAGTTTCCCCCACTCCCCCGGCGCCACATACCGCATCTGTTCGATCGACTTGATCCGCGCCAGCGCCATCAGCGCCAATAGAACAAAGATGCTCTCGATGGCGTAAAACCCCTTGGGCAGGCAATACAAGTCACGCGTATGATGCAACAGTCCGTTGGCCAAAAGCGCCGGCAGGGCCAACAGCACACCGCCGCTTGGAACGTCCACCACCGGCTCAAACTGAATCGGCGCTGCCTCCAATTGTCCTAGTGCCGCTGCCACTCGCTCCAGCGAGCGCGTGGTCGCGTAGCCCATATCCGCAACGCTGTCTGCCTCACTGCGTTTGCTCTTGGTGCTGACCACAACCTCTTTGACTGTGGAATCGATTGTTGTCTTATGAAGTCGCCCACAGCGAATGGCCTTGTGCAACGTGTTAGCCAACACGTCCACTTCCCGCCCCACCTCGGGCACGCCCTTGCCCCCGTCCAACAACGCTTGGACTCGCAGACTAACCTCACCCTTGAGTACCGAAGCCGAGCGCCGCCGTGGTGGAACAAAAAAGCCTTTTGCCCCCTGCTGGCGCATGAGCTTGACGTAGCGTTTAACAGTAACTCGCGGAATGGCAAAAGCGCGCACAATGTCGGCTGGCCGAACACTCCCATTGATAACCAACTGGCTGGTAAAAAACCGAAAGCACTTCAGGTCCTCCTTGCCGTGCTGGAAGACCGGTAAATGCCCGTAAAAGTACGTGACTATACCGTCCTTACATTGGAACGCAATTTCATTAGTGATGAGGGTCACACCCTCGGGGAAAATGGGCAACTGAAGTTGTGCCATGGCTCAGTGTTACCCACAACCACAGCTTGTGCAATTTCAAAAATGGGTCATGCGATTTTCCTTGCCTGGTCAAAACACACGGGTAGAGATCAGGAGTTCTGAAGTTATAGAGTCCGGCCGGCCACGGCAAAAAATATCCCGAATTTTGACGATTTGCGCTTGCGCCTCCAGATTATATCCTCGCATAATTCGCGATTGATTGCCGGTCCGTTAATGTTCCTGTCGGAAAAACCCTACTCTCTGTGACGAGGCCTTCACTGCTCTGCGTCCGGACGCGTGGAGGCTTGGACGCTAGGAACCAATGCTCGTTGCTCTGTGCACCCCGCGTTTTGCCGTTTCCACCTTGAACTTTTCTCCTGACCTCCGATCTCCGATGTCTGATCTCTGTTTTCTGCTCTCTACCCCTTTTTGCGCCTTTGCTGCTTTGATTTGCCTACCGCCATCCTGCCGCATCCTCCTTGCTCCCTTCCAGCGATTGGGCTAAAGAGGAGTTCAATCCCGCATTGAGCCAACCAACAAAAGGCAAAATGATCGGGCTGACCGAAGCACGTCGTTTTACACGCGTCAAAGCTGTGGAAATCATCACGTTGGACCAACAAGTATGCGCAGTAAGTAAGTCGCAGCAAACACAGGCCTGCCGTTCCGACAATTCCGCGGGCGAGCGCTTACGAAACGACGAGCACGGAGACGATAGCGGAGCAGACGGGCATGTAAAACGATCACGAACACCACTTTTGTTAAAGTTCAGATAAGGAGAAACACCATGAATGGCATCCGTAGGTTTTGGGCTAAAG
>JBAQHC010000369.1:0-9000 GCA_049288095.1 Alphaproteobacteria bacterium
AATCCCTCCCCTTACCCCTCCCCTAGGGAGGGGGGCGAACAACAACTAATGAGCGCCGGCAGCGCTGCCGCTGCCCTTCTTGAGAAACAGCGTGACGATGAAGGCAAGCACCGCCATTACGCCGAGCGCCATGAAGACGTCGGAAAAGCCCATGATCGTTGCTTGCTTGCGGATGGTGCGGCCGACGGCAACGATCGCTTCGTGCTGAGCAAGCGCCGGATCCGAAACGCCGCTCGCCAAGATGCGATGCGTAATCTGAGCGATGCGCGCGCGTGTTGCCTCGTCGAACAGCGAGACATTCTCGTTGATGATGTTGGAGTGGAATTGCTCGCGCTTGGTGAGGAAGGTTTGCAATCCGGCAATCGCGATTGCGCCGCCGAGATTGCGGAACATGTTGACGAGCGCCGATGAGGTGGAGGCGTTCTCGGCAGCAAGGCCGCTATTCGCGACGCTGAGAAGCGGCGTTAGGATCAAGGCCTGGCCGATCGCACGAATGACATTCGGGATGAGAAGTTGCGGGCCCGCGACATCCGGTGACAGCTCAGTGTTCATGAAGCAGCTAATGGCAAAGAGCGCAAAGCCGAACGCAACGAGCGCGCGCGCATCGACCATCTTCAAAAGACGCGGAACGAACGGAATGATGAGAAGCTGCGGCAAACCGGTCCATGCGACGACCACGCCGATTTGCGTCGCGTTGTAGCCCTGAAGCTCGGTAAGATAGAGCGGCAGAATGAAAATCGTGCCGTAAAGCAGCCCACCCAGGATGAAGAACGCGGTATTGCCCAGGCCGAAATTGCGCCCCGCAAGCAAACGCAAATTGACCAGCGGGCGCTTTGAGCGGAGCTCGATGAAGACAAAGGCCACCAGCGAAATTGCGGAGATAATCGAGAGATCGGTGATCAATCTGTCGCCGAACCAATCATGGCGGTTGCCTTCTTCGAGCACAGTCTGAAGCGCGCCGAGGCCAACAGCGATTGTTGCAATGCCGGCCCAATCGCCTTGCTTGAGGAGGCCGAGATTCATCGGCGCCGGCTCAAGTGAGGCCCACAGCATAACGAGCATCAGAGCGCCGGGAATGAGATTGACGTAGAAGATGAATTGCCAACCGAGCGTGTCATTGAGCCAACCGCCGACCGTTGGACCGATTGCCGGTGCGAAGGTGGCGGCAAACGCGAACAGCGCCGTCCCGACGGCCTGCTTCTTGCGCGGCAATTGCGTGAGAACGATCGTGTAGGCGAGTGGAATGAGCACGCCGCCCGAAAAGCCCTGTAGCGCGCGGAACACGATCATTTGCGAAAGATTATGCGCCTGTGCGCAAGCCACGGAGAAAGCGAGAAAGAGCGCGCCGCTCGCGAGCAGATAGTTACGGAGTGAAAAACTGCGCGCCAGCCAGCCGGAAAGCGGGATCACGATGATTTCGGCAACAAGATAGGCAGTTGAGATCCAACCGCCGGTGTCGAGGCCTGCGCCGATTGCGCCTTGAATGTCGGCGAGCGAAGAATTGACCACCTGGATGTTCAAGACGGCGAGAAACGCGCCGATCGTTCCGCCGATCACTGCCATCCACGTCTTCGGCGAGACGTAGTCCTCGTCCTGGTTAGCAACGGGAGGCGCGATCTCCCGCGGCGGCGCGATCTTTCGCGCCTGCCTTGTGTCGAAGGTTTGAACGGCAGTCATCGGATCAACTCCACTAGCGCTGAGCGACGGACTGCGTTTCGGTATGCGTGGGCCGGGATTTCATCGCGACCGCCGTGGCCTTGGTATCGACCGTGACCTCGACCGACATGCCGGGGCGAAGCTGGCCGGCGAGCGGGTCATCGGCATTGATTGCGATCTTCACCGGCACGCGCTGCACGATCTTGGTGAAGTTGCCGGTCGCGTTGTCGGGCGGCAGGAGCGAAAACTCCTGGCCGCTCGCGGGCGCGAGGCTATCGACATGGCCGTGCACGGTGCTGCCAGGGAAACTATCGACCTTGAAGCGCGCCGGCTCGCCATTGCGCATTGCGGCCAATTGCGTCTCTTTAAAATTCGCAACGACATAGACCGATTGCAACGGAACGACCGCGAGAAGCGCGGTGCCCGCCTGCACATATTGACCGACGCGCAAAGTGCGCGCCCCGACAACGCCGTCGATCGGCGAGGTGATCGTCGCGTAAGAAAGATTGAGCTCGGCCTGCTGCTCGATGGCTTGAGCACGTGCGAGCGCGCTCTGCGCCTGATCGCGCTGAGTCTTCAACACCTGGATCTTCTGCTGCGCGGCGGCCAAAGCGGCACGGCTGGCATCAAGCGCGGCGGTCTGCTGGCGCAAATTCGCACTTGCCGATTGCGCCTTTTGCACCGTGCCGTAGCCGGTCTTGAGGAGGTCTGAGTAACGCTTGAAGTCCTGCGCTGCGAACTCACGAGCAGCTTGCGATGAGGCGATGTCGGCATTCGCTTGGTCGATCAGCGCCTGCTGCAAAGACAGCTGCGCATCGAGATTGGCAATGCCGTTCTGTGCCGAGGCGACGTCGGCCTGGGCCTGGGCAAGGGCGGTCTTGAGGTCGCGGTCGTCGATCCGGGCGAGCACCTCGCCGGCCTTGACGCTCTCATTGTCGCCGACCAGGACCGCGCCGATATAGCCCGAGACGCGGGGAGCGATGGTCGTGGTGTCGGCCTTTACATAGGCATTGTCGGTTCCTTGGAGATACCGGCCGGTCTGGAACCAATGGACCCCGTATGCGGCCCCGCCGACGGCAAGAACGCCTAAGCCCGCAAGCATGGCAATCCGGGAAATCGAGGTTTTCAGGGCTTTCATGGGATTCCTCCCGAAAAGACGGCCACATGGCTAACACCCGCTTTCAGGCTCACAAATCCTCGAATGGGGAGGATCTTTTCGCCCTTGCGAGCGGGCCCTAGCGGTCGGCTCGCTCCGTGGTAACAATCAGTACCCTTGAAAGGTACTGTACGGTACCGTATCTTGCAAGAGGGATAAGAAAAGAATCTTGGAGGACGTGATGGCCGACACGATTGAGGCGACAGGGGAGGCCGCGGGCGACGAAAAGTCAGAGCGCCGGGCCCGCATCCTGGCCGAGGCTGAGCGCGTGTTCTTCGAAGAGGGTTACGAGGGCGCCTGCATCGACGACATCATCAAGCGCGTCGGCGGCTCTAAGCGGACGATCTACAACGAGTTCGGCAGCAAAGAAGGGCTGTTCGCGGCGATGATCGCCGAGAGTGTGACCAAGACTTCCGAGGAGGTCATTCTCCAGCTCGATCTCGACAAGGAAAAGGGCGTCGGCGTGCGCCAGGCGCTTGTCGACTATGCCGTGAAAGTCATGACGATCGTCAACGCGCCCCGCGTCGTTGCGCTCTACCGTACCGTTATCGGCGAAGCTAATCGGTTTCCTAAGCTCGCCTCGGCGTTCTACGAGAGTGGCCCCGGGCGCACGATCGTTCGGTTCGCCGCACTCCTCCAATATTATCGCGACCGCAGCGAGATCGATGTCGAGAATTGTGCCCTTGCTGCCGAGCAATTTGGCGGCCTGATCCGCGACAGCGTCTTTTTTGCCGTCTTGCTCGGCCTTCGTCCGCCGATGACTTCCGCGGAGATCGCTGTGCGCGCGAAGGCCGCCGTCGACTTGTTTCTCAGCGGAGTCGGCGGCGGACCGGCATCTGAGAATTGAGGAGGCCGAGGCCTAGAACTCTGTTCGGCCCCCCGGCCATAGCGTGAGAACAAATAGAGAATATTCTGGTAAAGCCTAGCTCGGAGGAGAGTGTCGGGGTAGACTACCCAATTAGGGGTAATGAAGGGGGCAGAGATCACTGTAGGCGTAGGGCTCTTGGTGCTCGGAAATCTCTTGATGCTGTTTCCTGGCGTGCCGGTGGCATTCAGGATCATTGGCGTTGTGTTTTTGACGGGTGGATTTTCGATCGTTGGTATCGTATCGCGCGGCCGCCGGAGAACTGGGCGTCCTGGCGATTGAGGTCCAACTAGTCCAGAACTATTCCCGGCTCGACGGAATGCGAACCATCTCGAGAAGTTAGAACTCAAAGGCAAAACGGTTGGGGGTTTCATGAAACACATAGCCGAAGTGGCTCGCCTAGCGTTGTTCGCCGCGATGGTCATGTTGGCGGGCTGCGCTTATTCGCTCAATAAGCTCCCTCCTTACGATCGATATGTCGGCCAAGTCGTGACTCTAAAGGAGCCCATGGTCCTCGTTCGAGATTCGGAGCCAAGCGCTTACTCGCATCTTCTGCTCGTACATCCGAGTGAAGCGCGGCCAGATCGGATTTCCGACACTTGGATAGTTATAAGCCAGCTCCATATCGGAACCTCATTCACAATCAAGAAGGTAAGGTGGGTTAGGACAAACAACGCCGGCGGTTGGGTGCTCGCAATTTGTCAGTTTCCGAAAGACCAATTTCGTGGCAAGGTCTTCACCTACTATTGGGGTGACGAAACTCTGAACCGGGCGCCGTGGGAAGATCCCAGTACTCCCGCGCAGCGTAGTGTCGGAAGCCACGGTAGAGAGTATTCGGGGAGCTAATCGGCGCGCCCCGCCCAAACGGGCTTTAAGACTTGCCGCTCGCCGCTCAATCCGCAATCGACAACAGCGTTGGTTGTCGTACCGAGGAAACGTCTCCTTCCACCACCGATGCGGCACGAGGGTAGCAGGAAGTGATGCGTGGAGAACGATACCGGGACGAATGAGATTAGAACGTCTTCGAAAGCGTGAATTGAACTACGTTTTCTGCGACGCTCGTGTTGTCGCCGGCAAGATTGTCAACCCAGCCGTAAGTGAAGGTCGCTTCCGCTTGAGGTGTGAGCTGATAAGTCAGATTTGCGCGAACATAGTAGGTCGTGTTCTTGGGGCCGCCGCCCAGCGCGTCCAAATCCTTTGAGATGCCAGTGTTTACTTTGGCGACCAGCCGGTGATTGATCGTATGATTGATCGTCAGATCCAGTGTTCCCGAGCGGTCTTCACCCACGGGATTGAGAAATTTCCGATGGCTCAGACCGCCCGTCAGAGAAATATAAGTTCGAGCTTCGCCAATATTTGTGCGGGGGATTCTTCCTTCGCCTTCCACAGCCGAAACCGGGGTGCGCGACCACACCAGTCCGGCAACGGCCTCTTCGTCGACGAACGTACCGGACACGAGGGCAAGGTTGGCAACGATGCTCAGAGGTTCGATGTTTATATCAAAATCGCCTGCCGTGTTGAGAACATCGTCCAGGCTGCGCTGCAAGCGTGACTGCGCGGTTCGCAACGATTTTGTGTATGAGCCTTCAACCGCGAGAACCGATGTTACCGGAACGCTCACATTGCCATACCAAACCGGCCCGCCAAATCGGTTACCGTATTCGACATCGACCTGCCACTTGCCGTTTGTCTGGATTCCTGCGAGCCAAATCGGGCCATCAATTCGCGTGATTCCGGGATCCTTAATTGATTCATATCCGCCGCGTCCGACAAGCCTGATGCCTGTCGAGTCGCCGAGCATGATTGAGTAAAGGGTGTTTTGCGATACGAAGCCGTGATTGTCTTTCAGATACTGACCCGAGAGGCTCATTTCGTACATTCTAATATGGGAGCCCGTCGATAGCTGGGCGCCCGCCTGGTTGAACCTTGAGCCGACTATGTTGGGAGCCGCGGCGGCGCCATTGTCTTGGAATTTGAGCTCGGCATACCTGCCCCTGAGAAGAACATCGATCAAATTTGCAAAGGTCTCAGTGAGGTAAGGGCTTACATCGTAAGTCGTAAGGACCGACAAATTGCTGCCGGTGGGCCGATCGATTGCGGAGATGTTGTTTGCGCTGCTGTTCAGATTTGCAATTGAGATGTTGGATTGGACAAAGAGCAGCTGCTTGATCAATTCGGCCTGCCCGGTCGCCGAGGCGTTTACGAGGTAGCCGTCATTGGCAGGCGTCTCGACATACTTCGTGTAGTCGAACGTGCCGGCTTCGGTGAATATGAGCCGATCAGTTTGAATCGCGGTGATCGTGGCCGCCTCGAGAGTCGTGAAGGCGTCGAAGTTTTTTCCGGTGGCCGTCTGATCCACGTTGTCGGTAACGGCCTGGCTGATCGAGAGCGTGGGGATAAACTGAAAGATGGACGGCCGAAGAGAGCCTAAGGTCGGTTCACGCGGCGCGTTGGGGAGCGCGGTGAGGCGCGAAGTTACAGCCGAAAAGTCCACGCGCGGCAGGGCCGCCGACGCGTTGGTATTGGGCGGGGTCGGCGCGATCAGTGACGGCTCCGCCTTCTGAACCTGAGGGGGTTTGGGCTGTGCTGTGGCAGTTCCCGGCGACTGCGGCGGGCGGCTCGGACTATTGCTTCCGGGCGTGGGGACGGCGCTGGCCGCGGCAGCCAACGGGGTCACCTGCACCGTGCCGGCGGCTTGGCACGGAATCATGTTCAATGCGCTGCTGAGGGCGGCGAGAGGCCCTAAGACCCGAATCCCGCTCGCCGCGACATGTGACCGGCCGGCGCCCATTCGCTATTCGCTCCACCCCTGCGCAACCGACTAAGAATCAAGTCGGACTGCCTGTATAGCGGGCGCCCAGGCGGGATGGGCGGGTTTTGTTAAGAACAAAGCCAAAGCCCACGCCCTCCATCGGCGCTATCGCTCTATTGAGCAGACGTAAGCTTTCGTCAATGTTAACGCGGCGGCTTTCGTTTGACGCAACCACAAAAACTAGCTGCCCCGCGCGCTCGGCGAGCGTGATTGCTGCGCTTCCTGCGAGGACTGCCGGCGAATCAAGCACAATCACCTGATTCGGCGAGCGCTGCAGGATCTCATTCAGCACTTGGCTGAACCGGTCTCCCGCAAGGAGTTCGGCCGAATCGTGACGCCTCTCGCCCACGGGCAAGATGCTGAGATTCTCGACATTCGTGGCCTGCAAGGTGTCCGCAAGGGTGATCGACGGGTCATGGAGCATATCCAAGAGCCCAAACTCAGTGCTCAACCCATAGAAATCGCTGAGACTATGCGTTGCGATATCGGCGTCGATCAGCGTCACTTGCATATTGCGCTCAAGCCCAAGGCTGAGAGCAAGGTTCTGGGCGATGAAGGTCTTGCCCTCATTGCTGGACCCGCTGGTCACCATAATGATTCTCGGGTTATTGCCCGACGGCAGGGAACCAGCACGGATATTCGACAACATTGGCCGCTTGATGTGCCTGAACTCTTCGCGCAGCTGGTGACCGTCGGCGGAGCCTTGAGCCAAACCAATTCGCCGGAGATACACCTCGGGGATCGTCACCAGGTCGCCGCCGGCCAGCTTGACGTCTTTCGGTGTGCCAAGCAGCCCTTTCATACGCCCGAACACAGGAGCTGATCTGGTCACGAGCGCGCTGTCCTTTTGCCGCTTCACTTTAAGTGCTCCATGATCGATAGGGGCCTGACCGTGCCCTCTGCCCATTGGCGTGCGGCAACAATCAGCGGATTGGCTATGATCAAGGCCAAAAGCATGGCCACAAGGACGGTCACAGCAACTAAGAATGTCAGATTGTGTGCTGTCTGATCGATTTGCGTGCGCAAGCTGCTGACTTTCGAAACCGATCCATAGACCGGCAGTCCGAAGGTGCGCTCAAGCTCAACCTCGCGGGCGAATGTGTTGGCAAGCAGGCCGCCGACATATGCCATCGCGACGCCGGCGCCGAGCGAGCCGAGCAGGGTCGCAAGGAGAAGGACTCCGCGATTCGGGCTTGCCGGGCTCGTGGGGACAACCGGGGCCTGGATGATCGAAACCGATTTGCCGCTTTCGCCAGTAGCGTCGGACAACTTCGATTTCAGGTCGTTGATTTTGGCCGTGATCGCATCGCTTGTGCCGGTGAGGTTTCTCAGTTTTTGCTCGATCGGAAATGCCGTGGAGGCCACCGCCGAAAGTCTATCAAAATCGTTCTGAGCCTCGGTCAGATTTGCATTTGCTCGACATACGGCAATGTTGGCCGCGACCACGTTAACAGCAGTCTGGTTGATGACGGTCGTCTGATTGATGGTCTGATCGGAGGAAGCTGCGTCGCCGGCGGAAGATGGGGCGGGCAGTGCCGCCGCCGGTGCGCTGGCAGTCGAGCCCGACGAGCACATCCGAAGCGAGGGTGGGTATCTCAGAAAAATGGATTCGACTTGTTTGCGCGCGAGAATGACATCCGGATATTGTTCCGAATATTGGGTGCGCAGATCGCGCAATTGCGCATATGCAGTGTTGAGCTGGTCAATGAGCGGATCGGTGATGGGCAGGCTCAAGCTCATCGAGGACGAGGTATTGTCGGTCTGAGACGGATTGATCCGCCAGTCAGCCTGTAATTGATCGCGCAAGCGAACCGACGCCTGGTAATCCGACTTCGATTTGTCGAGCTCAGTTCGTGCCGCATCAAGGCGAGCTTCAATTCCATCGCCGCCAAGAACGTCCAAATGGGCGCGCCTGTAATCTTCGACGTCCTTGGTTGCCTTTGCCAGAGCCGTCTCTTGCGTGGAGAGATTGTCCTGCAGCGACGCGATCAGTTTCTGATCAGACGTGCTGTCCGTAGCGACCCCAAGGAAGGCGGCCAAGAGCTGATCGGACACGGCGCGCGCGCGCTCGGGCACCGTGTCAGTGTAGCTTATCGTGAACGTATCTGAGCCCTGCCCAGTGAGCAAAACGCGCGCGCGGAGAATCTCCTTGGCGTGTTCGCGGCTGGCGCGCGATTTCAGATTGATACCGAAATCGATCTTATCCAGGATTGCATCGAGGGTCGCGTCATTGACGAATGTTGCTTCGGCTGTAGCAATGCGTTGCGGAACCTCGCCATCATTGAGCGATATGCCGACCCGAGCGGACGAAGTATATCTGTCGGGCAAGACCAGGATCGTAACCGTCGCAATTGCAGCGATAGTCCATGCAGTGATCAAACCCGCCCATTTGAACGACCAGGCCCGACGCACTTCGTCAAGGATTGCGTCTATTGTTTCTTGCATGGCTGACCACTACTCATCTAAGCAACTGGCACGGGCTCAAGTGTCTCAATGCAAGCTCAGTACCAC
>JBAQHC010000370.1:0-1927 GCA_049288095.1 Alphaproteobacteria bacterium
CACGAGCTGATGCGCCAGAAAGCGCATGGATTGCAGTTCTTGCTCGAACGAATCCGGGTGAAGCCGTGCAAAACTCTGGATCTCGCCCATGATGCGCTCGATGAGAGCGCTGCGTGCCTCATCGAGCATGTTGTTGTTGAACGCGTAGCTTAGCCGTTCGAGACTCTGCGGCCGGTTCTCCGCATCGGGCACTTTCTTGCCGAGAAACACGGCAATCATCACCTTGAGCGCTTCACCAAGATCCTTGCACTCGCCGATAAGGTCATGAAGCGACGCCGGGCTTCGGATCATCTCCGCAACAAACGAGTCGATGATTA
Source organism: Alphaproteobacteria bacterium (assembly GCA_049288095.1). Taxonomy (GTDB): domain Bacteria; phylum Pseudomonadota; class Alphaproteobacteria; order CAWBKL01; family CAWBKL01; genus CAWBKL01. The sequence goes on from JBAQHC010000370.1 coordinate 318, forward strand.
TGAGGCAATCACGTCTCGCCTCTTCTTCCTCGGGAAGGTCCGATAGTAATTCCAGGATAAAGCGTAATTTCGCCGCCCAGCCGTCGGCAGTCTTGAGATAAAGCGCAATCGCGGCTGCTAAGAGATAGGCCGCATCGCCTTGCGTACCCTCTTGGCGCCAAAATGCGGCGACCGAAGTTCCTTCGAGAGGCTTAAATCGGCCACGGCGCTCGTCCCTCACAACCATGTCCATCGCACGCAGCGAAAGGTCCATCAGTTGGCGAAAGATATCGTGAAGCGCGCCGGGAAAATTTGCGGCCTGCACAACCGCGACTTGCTGGACCGCGTGCTGCAGCACGGTTGAGCGCGCTTCGAGCTGTTCGAGCATGTCGCCGCGATGAATGAGCTCCATCGGCACGAGCTGCCATTCGTCGAGTGTAGATTTGAGGATGCGGCCGATTAGGCGCCGCGCGTGGCGCGAGAAAAGATCTTGCGGCTTGAAGCACGGAACATAGGGCTTGCTCTCTTCAATCGTCTCGTGGGGGTCGCCTTCGTGAAATACGGTGACCGACTGAAACGTGCCCTCTTCAGGCTTGTATGTCTCTTTCTTGAGCTTGGCGGCGACGATGCCGTTTTGCCCAACCATGCCTTGCGCCTTCTTCAGCGCGATGCTGCGATCGATGATGACCTCAAGCAGCTCCCATCCGCCGGCCTTGCCGCGGCGCACGAAGAGTTCGTAGTGAATTTCGTTCATTGAGCGGGCCGCGGGCTCGGTCCAAACAGTACCCAGACAATCTTAGGCAATTGACCTTAACCGCTTGTTGAGCCCGAGTCCGGCCAGGTCGCGGATTCCGGCGGAACTCCACGAGAATGGCCCCAAAATTTGCGTCTTTCAGCCCTTTCGCAGGAGATCCCGGATCTCGGTGAGAAGAACGATATCTTGCGGCGGTACCGCGGGGGCCGTGGGCGATGCTTCCTTCTTTTTCATGAAGTGGTTGAAGCTCCGGATCAGGAAGAACACCACGACGGCGACGATCAGAAAATTGATGATCGCGTTGATGAAGATGCCGTAGTTGATAGTCGGCGCGCCGGCGTCTTGTGCCGCCTTGAGCGAGGGATAGTCATGGCCGTTGAGGGCAACAAATAGACTCGAGAAGTCGACGCCGCCGGTGGCAAGGCCGATCGGCGGCATGATCACGTCTTTGACGAGCGAATTGACGATTGCCGTGAATGCGGCACCCATGATGATGCCGACGGCGAGGTCGAGCGCATTGCCGCGCGAGACGAATTGCTTGAACTCGTTCAGCATGAAGAACCCTCTCGTGATCGCCCGCTCTCGAGCGACACGAATGGGTCATACGTGTGCTCGAGAACGAAGCTGGTTGCTTGAGAAACGCAGGGACAGGTTATTGCGCCGGCGCGGATGGCGCCGTCGAAGGTGCGGAACTTGGTGAAGTCGCCGCTTTTGCGGGTCCGGCTGCAGGATTCGTTGTGGTTCCGCTTGGCATGAGCGGCGCCGCGTTTTGAATCGGCGAGGCCGGTCCGAATTGCTGAACCGGCGGAGGCGTCGTCGCCCCGCTGGCGGCTGTTGGCGGCGTGCCGCTCGGCGCTGGCGTTGCCCCTCCCGCTGC
>JBAQHC010000371.1:0-4998 GCA_049288095.1 Alphaproteobacteria bacterium
AGGATTGGTTCGAGAGTTTATCGCAAGGCTTCGGCAAGGCCATGCAGAGCCTTTCGCATGGTGGCGAACTTAACGCCGAAACTATGGCAAGAGCGCTCGCGATAGAGACGGAGGCCATTCTCGCCGAGGCACATAAATCACGGTTCTGGCTTGTGCCGACCGCCGAAGTGCCGCTGACTAATCTCGCGCGCGAACAAATCCTTAACGAAGAAGAATTGCCGTGGCGCATGACGGCTTACACACCTTGCTTCCGCTCCGAAGCGGGCGCGGCGGGCAAAGACACGCGCGGCATGATCCGCATGCATCAATTCTCCAAGGTCGAGCTCGTTTCGATCACGACACCCGATAAGAGCGTGGAAGAGCATGGGCGGATGACCAACTGCGCCGAAGAAGTGCTCAAACGTTTGGGCCTTCACTTCCGCACCGTCGCGCTGTGCACGGGCGACATGGGCTTTTCGGCAAAGAAAACCTACGACATCGAGGTGTGGCTGCCGGGGCAGGGGCGCTTCCGCGAAATTTCAAGCTGCTCCAATTGCGGTGATTTCCAAGCGCGCCGCATGCAAGCGCGGTTTCGCCCAAAAGGCGATGCGAAGGGCACGCGATTCGTGCACACACTGAATGGCTCCGGATTGGCTGTCGGGCGCACGCTTGTTGCGATTCTCGAAACTTATCAGCAGGCGGATGGATCAATCGCCGTGCCGGATGCGCTCAAGCGCTATATGGGCGTCGAGGTCATTGGGCCCTGACGGGGCTTCGTCATGGTTCGACAAGCTCACCATGACGGGTACGTACATTTCCGTCATCCTGAGCCCGTCGAAGGATGACGTCCTATCGTCGCAAATCAGCTATAACAATAACAAGCCGCGCGGGGGTGGACCCTGAAGGCCGCACGGCAACAAAAGCTATTGGGGAAATGTTATGAAACTTCCAGTGTTCAAAGCTGTCGGGATGACGTTCGCGTTCGTCTTCGGCAAGCTCGGCGACGTCATCAGAATTCTTTGGCTTCCGTATTTGATTCTCACGGCCGCCTCGATGTGGTTTGTCTACCAACTCTTACCCGTTGTGATCGCGCTGTTCGATCTGAACTTGAACGAAAAGCCGGATCCGCAGCAGGTGCTTGCGATATTTCAGCCGCTTTGGGCGCCGTGCGGCGTTCTGTTTCTTGCATCTCTCATCTTCATGCCGATGCAATATGCCGGCCTGTTGCGTTTTCTGGTGAAGGGCGAGCGGCCGGGCGGAATATTTTATCTTCAGTTCGGCCGTAACGAACTGAACATTCTTCTCACCTACATCGTCGTTCTACTGATCACCGTGGGCCTTGCCATTGTGTTCGGTGCAGCGGAAGGCATTGTGCGCGTGACGGTTCCGGGACCAACCGGAGAGCTCGCTCGCCACCTTATCAACCTGGTCCGGCAGATATTGAACCTCTGGATCGGCATCAAGCTCTCGCTCGCCTTTGCGGCGGCGATCGGCATTGGCGGGATCGGAATCGGGCGCTCTTGGTCGGTTGTGAAAGGGAATTGGTGGAACCTCTTTGGGTTCTACATCTTGCTCGGTATCATCTACCTTTTGGTTCTGTGCGCGATGATCGCCCCGTTTGCACACAACCTATTCACCATGTTCAAGGAGCTGGCGGGAGTCGGACGAGACGCTGCCGCCGCCAAGGAGTTTGCCCGCCAGCACTTGATGGATCTGCAATTCTGGCTGCAACATCCAGGTCAAATCGGCTACGCGATCGGCGCCTTGCACTTCGTGGTCAGTTTCTTGCTCACGGCGCTTGGAATTTCCGCTCCGGGCGTCGCTTATCGCCTGATTACCGAAGACAGCGGCAAAGAGACCTCTGCGGTATAACCCCGCTTGAAGGATAAGCGGATTGGCGCCATGTCTTCACCGGCGAGAGGGCATGGCGCTGTAGTTAGATAGAGTGAGCTAATGAGCGAAGTTCTGGAGACACCGGCGCTCAGGCGCCTGAAGGAAAGGCGGTTGCGCGTCCTCATCACCAATGATGACGGCATTAACGCCCCCGGCATGGCGGCGCTCGAGAAAATCGCACGGGCGATCAGCGATGATGTTTGGCTCGTTGCGCCGGAGAGCGAGCAATCGGGCGCCTCGCACTCGCTGACGCTGCATATCCCGATCCGCATGCGCCAAGTCGGCGCGCGCAAGTTTGCCGTGCAAGGCACGCCGACGGATTGCGTGATGATGGGCGCAAAGCACATCATTGCGCGCTATGGCAAGGAAGAGGGCGATGCGCGACGGCCCGATCTTGTTCTGTCGGGCGTCAACCGCGGCGCCAACTACGCCGAAGACATCACTTATTCTGGAACCGTCGCCGGCGCGATGGAAGGCTGTGCGCTCGGCATCCCTTCGATTGCGTTCAGCCAAAGCTTTGGCTTCACAAGCGATGAGCCGCGCTGGTCGGTCGGCGAATATCACGGCCCTTCCTTGCTTGCGCAGCTCCTTGAAGCGGGTTGGCCGCGCGGCGTCCTGCTCAATGTCAATTTCCCCGATGTGCATCCGCTCGAAGTCGCGCGGGTCGAGATTACGCGGCAGGGGCACAGAGACGATCATGGCACGCGCATCATCGAGCGCGAGGATGCGCGCGGCATTCCCTATTATTGGCTCGGCTTTGAGCGGACCCGCGAGGAGCCGGCGCAAGGCTCCGACATGCGCGCGATCCGTGACGGCCATATCTCGGTGACGCCCTTGCATCTCGACTTGACGCATGAGGCCGCACTCACCAGCTTGAGGGAGCGGACGGAATCGGCGCCGGGATGGCTGGCGCCAAACGTCCCCAAGCGCAGTTAAGAAACAAAAGCGATGAGCGAACACGAGGAGGCCATTCGTCTCCTGATGGAGCTGCGCCGGCAAGGCATCACCGACCAGCGCGTGCTCGCGGCCATCGAGAAAGTCCCGCGCGAAGAGTTTGTCGCCGACGTATTTCGTCGTGAGGCGTGGGACAACAAGGCGCTGCCGATCGCGCAAGGTCAGTCGATCAGCCAGCCTTTCATCGTCGCCTACATGACTCAGCAGCTCGAAGTCGGCGACCGCATGACGGTGCTCGAGGTGGGCACCGGTTCCGGCTATCAGGCTGCCGTGCTTTCGCGCCTGGCGCGGCGGGTTTATTCGATCGAGCGGTTCCGCTCGCTGTCGCTCGAGGCGCAGGCGCGTCTTAACCATTTACGGATCGTTAACGCGACTCTGAGGATAGGTGATGGATTGAAGGGCTGGCCCGAGGCTGCGCCGTTCGACCGGATCATCGTTACCGCGTGCGTTAAGCAGGCTCCGGTCGAGTTGGCACAGCAGTTGAAGGCTGGCGGTATATTGATTATGCCTCTTGGAGAATCATCAGATTCGCAGCGCCTCGTGAAGCTTGAGCGCACAGAAGACGGATTGAGAGAAACAGAGCTCATTCCCGTGCGTTTCGTTCCTGCACTCGAAGGTGTTGCGCGCGAACCTTAAAGGAGCTTCGGAGTGATCCGGTTGATCGGCAGCGCATTTCGCAATCGGACCCTGTCTCTGTTAGGCAGCTTGTGTATCGCCGCGTGTGCATCGGGCAATTATGCGCCGGTCGTTTACCATCAATTCGGCGGCGCGAGCGAAACCGTCGCCCAGGACGACAACTCGGCAATTCAATCAACCGGCGATCCTTCGATGCGCACCGCGCGCATGTCGCCGGTGCAATCCGAGCCGCTGGGGATCACCGGCGCGACTTTGCCGCCGCCGTCATCGAGCGCTTCGACGGCATCTTCGGCGCCGATCGAGGCCGAGCAGCTGCATAGCATCGCCAAGCCGTTACCCGAGCAAAGCGCAGATCTTACTCCGCCGCCGGTTCAGGTCTCGCCCGCTCAAATTCAGCCAGCGCAACAGGAAGCCGCGCATCCATTAGTGACTGCTGAGGCGCCTGCGCAGACAGCAAATGCAAACGCTGGCCCGCAAGCCATCATCGTCAAGCCTGGCGAGACGCTGTTCTCGGTCGGCCGCACCTATCGCGTGTCGCGCCAGGCAGTCATCGATGCCAATAATTTGAAGGCGCCCTATGCGCTCAAGATCGGCTCGCGCTTGATCATTCCAAACGGTGACGCGAAGCCCTTCGCTACCGCCATGATCGAGCCCGCGTCTTCGGCGCCAGTGCCGACTGCCGCTCCCGTTCAGCAAGTCGCAGCAACGCCAACGCCCGCACCCCAAAGCGTTGCTTCGTCCGCGCCGGTTTCTGCTTCAAGCTCGATTACCAGCGAGACATCGATTGTCGCTGCCTCGGCTTCCGACAAAACACACACGGTTGCTAAGGGCGAGACGCTTATGTCGATATCGCGCAACGAGCATGTGCGCTTTACCGATCTCATTGAGATCAACAAGCTCGCCAAGCCCTATCATGTGAGGGTCGGTCAGGAGCTGAAGCTGAGTGCGGATGCGCCGAGCACGGTCGCCGCCAATCCGCCCGCGCAAGTCAAGGAAACTCATGTCGCTGAAGCCAAGCCTGTGGAGACGAAACCGGCGAGGGCCGAGAGCAGCGACGCGCATGCCGAAGGCGGCCCGCTTCTGCATCTCGGTGAATCGCCAGTTGCGCCGGCGAGTGCGCCGCAAATTGCGCCGCAGCAGGCAAACATCGCTGCGCCGGCCGGCAAGCACGAGTTCATCTGGCCGGTAAGCGGGCGCATTCTTTCCGCCTTCGGCCCCAAGGAGTCGGGCCGGCGCAATGACGGCATCAACATTTCCGCGACACCAGGAACCGCGGTGCGCGCCGCGCGGGCTGGCGAAGTGATCTATGTCGGCAATGAGCTGCGCGGCTACGGCAATCTCGTGCTCATTCGCCACGATGATGGATATGTCTCGGCTTACGCTCACAACAGCCGTGTCCTCGTTGAACGCGGCACGTTCGTGCAGCAAGGCCAGGAGATCGCTCAGTCGGGCGCGACCGGCAGCGTCGATGCGCCCCAGGTGCACTTCGAGATCCGCAAGAATCGCAAGCCCGTCGATCCGCTGAACATTTTGCCG
>JBAQHC010000372.1:0-1657 GCA_049288095.1 Alphaproteobacteria bacterium
GATATCTGTTAAGAGCTTGCACATCAGCGGTGAATCATCAACCACTAACACCCGGATCAGGGCCTTGACTCCTTGTCTCATATCACCCTACCAATCGTTCAATGGTCTCCAAAAGATTCGTTTGCTCAAAGGAAGTTTTTACAAGGTAAGCGGCTGCTCCAACCTCCATCCCCCGCCTTTTATCCTCTTCTTTCTGTAATGCGGTTACCATCACCACAGGGATATCTTTGTACTCTTCTTTCTTCTTCAGGGTTCTGCAAAGTTCGAATCCATCCATCCTCGGCATTTCGATATCGCTTACAATAAGGTCGTATCGGGCGCCTATCATCCTGTCGAGTGCGTCTAACCCATCTACCGCTGTGTCGACCAGGTATCCGTGGGTCTCCAAAATGCTCTTTTCAAGCTCCCTTGTCGAGAAAGCGTCTTCCACGACCAGTATCCTTCTCTCTTTACGCTCCATTTTGGGAGCGAGCCCCTTTCCTGCCCCTGACGGAAGGCTGAGAGCGCTATGAGCAATCAGGTCCGCCGTATCCAGCACCACCACAACCTCGCCGTTGGGCATGACCATTGCGCCGCTTACATTCTTAACTTTGCCCAGATACTTTCCCAAGCCCTTGATGAATACTTCATCCTGTCCCATAATCTCATCCACAATGAACCCGACCCGCCTGTCGAACGAGGTTGCCATGACCGCCAACACCTCTTTCTTCGCCTTTTCCTCGTCCTCCTTCGCGGGCGGAAGTCCAAGCACTTCATTCAATCTGACCAAAGGAACAATGCGGTCACGGAGCTGGAGGGCCATTCTCCCTTCAAGGGTCGAGACATCATCCATCGTTACTTTAAGACACTCCGTAACGGTGAACATCGGAAGAGCAAAGAGCATCTCCTGCGTCTTCACGAGGAGCACTTGAATGATGGCAATGGTCAATGGCAGGATCAGCATGAATTTGGTCCCTCTGCCTTTCTGAGTATCCAGAATCACCCGGCCTTTCAGATCGGTGATGTCCCGCCTGACGATATCCAGCCCTATTCCCCTTCCAGAAACATCCGTCACGACCGGACTCGTTGAATAACCGTTCATGAATACGAGATTCAAAGCCTCTTTCTCTGTCATTCCTTCCAGCTCGGAGCTGGATACAAGCCGTTTTCTTAAGGCCGTCTCCTTGATCTGAGCAATATCCAGCCCCTTTCCATCATCCTCTACGGTGATCACGACATTATCCGCTTCATGGAGGGCGGAAACCTTAATGGTTCCATCCCTGGATTTCCCCAGGGCCGCCCTTGCCTCCGGCTCTTCAATTCCATGGTCTATACAGTTGCGCAAGATATGAATGAGAGAGGCCTTGACCCCTTCTAAGACTTTTTTATCCAGCTTCGTCTCTTCCCCGGTAATCACCAGGTTGACCTCTTTCCCTTGTTGAAAGGCGATATCCCTTACCATGCGGGGGAATCCTTCAAGAATAGTGGACACAGGCAACATTTTGACCTCTTTGATCTTGGCCTGTAATTCATCGATGATGGGATCCAGATGAAATGCCTCCGTGGAGATGTGATCATACAACTTCAGGGTCTGTTCCCTGAGCTTCTGCATTTGGGCTTCGCACTGACTCAGCCACTTTGGCGCCTCTCCGTCCTGGGAGGGAAATTCCTTCTTGAC
>JBAQHC010000373.1:0-7409 GCA_049288095.1 Alphaproteobacteria bacterium
GGCGAAATGCTGATAGCGCGCTTGTTGGGTGATGAACCAGGTGATGCCCGACGTCGTGCCGATCAGCTCGGCAACGATGAGATAGGTCCAGGCCCAGCCGAGCAAAATGCGCTGATCGCGGTAGAGGTCGGGCAAAATGCCGGGGACGACGACGCGGGTGAGAAGCTTCAAGCCCTTGGTGCCGAGCGTCAGCGCGGCTTCGATAAGCGCGATATCGAGCTTGCGCGTGGTGTTGGCAATGATCAGCACCTGCTGGAACAGCGTGCCGATGACGATGATCGCGATCTTCGGCCCGTCATAAATGCCGAGAACGGCGACCGCGAGTGCGCCGAAAGCCGGGGCGGGCAAATAGCGAAAGAACTCGACGAAGGGTTCGGTTAATCGCGCAATCGGCGCATAGGTGCCGCACAGAACGCCGAGTGGCACGCCGATGATCGATGAGATCACAAAGCCCCAGAAGATCACCTGAATGCTGTGCCACAGGCTTTGATGCAGCCATACGCCGTTCTGCGCCAGCGGCGGCTCGGTGAAGGAGACGAAGAAAGCCTTCAGCACATCGAGCGGCGCAGGCAGATAGATCGGATTGGCAGGCTTGCCCTTGGGCGCCGCGCCGCCAGCCGCAAGATCGCTTTGGACTTCAGCGTCGAAGTCTTTTTTGTCCATGCGCATCCCAGCCTGCAGATAGCCTGACGAGCCGGGATCGGTGATTTGAACTTGTGGGTGCCAGATTTCTGGCACGTAGCTGACGAGCGACCAGAGGGCAAGCGGCAAGATGAACGAGAAAATGCCGAGAACTGTTCTCGCGCTTGGCGAGAGGGGCTTTAGAACTGCGAACCCCCGCCGTCTCGCCATCATTCATCTCGCGTCGCCGCTTTTTGCGGCTCTACTGCGCCGCCGCAGTCGTGATCGATGGATCGATGTAAGAATCGATATCCTGCGAGGTCTTGTAAACGCCGTTGGCGACGTTGAATTCGTTCGCGGTTTGCGACGAGCCGTAGAGCGATGAAAGCCCCGGGCCCTTGACGAACGTCTTCTTGCCCTCGGCAAGATCGATCAAATGCGTGCCTGCGACAAGCGGCTTGTAGTCCGCCGGCGTCAAGCCCACGCGCTTGGCCATGATCGTGACGGCGTCATCCTGCGTTTTGGGGTCGTAGATATAGTGCACGACCTTATCCCAAACCTTGGCGAGCTTGATGTAATCCGCTTTATGCGCGGCGAGACTCGCGGGCGAGGCGTAAAGCACGTCATAGATCAGGCCCGGTGCCTGCGCCGAGGTGTAGATCGCTTTCGAGCCCGGCACGAGCTTGAGCGCCTGGCCTGCGTTCGGCTGCCACGCGCCGATTGCCGAAACCTGTCCCGAGGCGAAGACTTGCGGCGTGTCGTTCGTCTTGGCGTTGACGAGCGTCACGTCCTTCTCGATCATGCCGACTGATTTAAGGCCATTGAGCAGAAGCAAATGCTCGACCAGGCCGATCTCGATGCCGACCTTCTTACCCTTGAGATCCTTGAGGCTGTTGATGCCGGGGCGCGCGACGATCATGTCGTTGCCGTTCGAATAATCGGTGAGCAGGATCATCACGCCCTTGGCGCCGGCAGCGCCAGTCACCAAGCCGTCACCATTGGTGACGAGGTCGGCGTCGATCTTGTTCGCCGAGAAGGCGTCCATCGAGGCGGAGTAGTCGAACCACTGGAAGTTCACGTCGAGCTTGGCATCTTTGAGCCAGCCTTTGTCGATCGCGACCTGCCAGGCCACCCAGCCGGGCCAATCGCTATAGCCGATGGTCAAAGGCGCCGCCGCGGCGGGCGCAGCGCCCGAAAATGCCAAGGAAACTGCGACGCCGAGAACGCCCAAGCTTTTTGCGAAACGCAAAGGACCCCTCCATTTTCCCAATGCCAGTCTCAACGAAGCTGCAATCGATGTGCCATGGCGGGATGGTGGCAATTTCGATTGATTTTCAGTTGGTTATGGCCAGTCATTGGCCAATTGCCTGTTTGTGCCGCGCCGGGTTGCATGAGATTTGTGCGTTCCGCCCGCCCTCAGCCTAATTCATCGCCATACCTCTTGCGGGGCGTTGAGTGCGCTAGGAGGCGATGCGCAATCGTGCTCCGATGGGCAGAAAGCACTCGCGCCGGGAGCAAACCATGACAAGCCAAACAACCGCACGGCCAAAGGCGGACCGGGAGGATTACAAGTTGTTGATTGATGGCGCCTGGGTGGCGGCTGCGGATGGCGCGAGCTTTTCCTGTGTTGATCCGTATACGGAGGAGAGCTGGGGCCGTGTACCGGTGGCGGGCGAGGCGGATGTCGACCATGCGGTGAAGGCGGCGCGGCGCGCATTTGACGAAGGCGGTTGGCCGGAGACAACGGCAATTTATCGCGCGGGTCTCTTGCGCAAGCTCGCGGCGTTGATCGAAGCCAATGCCGACCGACTGGTACGGCAACAGATTTTCGAGAACGGTAAGCTGGTCTCCGAGATGCAGCCCGGCATTTCTTTGGTCGCTGGTGATTGTCTGTTCTATGCCGGGCTTGGCGAGCTTGTTCACGGCATGACTGTGCCCTCGACCGCGCCGAATTTCATGACTTACACATTGCGCCGCCCAATTGGTGTTGTCGGTGCGATCACGCCGTGGAACACGCCGCTTGGACTGCTCGGTTGGAAACTTTTTCCCGCACTCGCGGCGGGCAACACGATCGTCGTTAAACCTTCGGAAGTCACGCCGACTTCGACCTTGCTGCTCGCCGAGCTTGCGCTGGAAGCGGGGTTCCCGAAAGGCGTGATCAATGTCGTCACCGGCCTGGGCGCGACCGGCGCGGCGCTCGTTGCACATCCGGGCGTCGACAAGATCGCCTTCACCGGGTCGAGCGCGACAGGCCAGAAGATCGCCGCAATCGCGATGGGGCGCGGCGCGCGCGTCTCGCTCGAGCTGGGCGGCAAATCGCCCAACATCATTTTCGCCGACGCCGATATCGACAATGCGGTCAACGGCGTCATGGCGGGCGTGTTTGCCGCAACCGGGCAAACCTGCATTGCCGGCTCGCGCGTGCTCGTTGAATCCAAGATTTATGATGAGTTCGCCGAGCTCTTGGTTTCGCGCGCACGGAAGATGAAAGCGGGCGATCCGCTCGATCCGGCATCGCAACTGGGCCCTCTCGCCTCGCGCGCGCAGCTCGAGAAGGTTCTGAGTTATTTCGATATCGGCAAGCGCGAGGGCCTGAGGCTCTTGACGGGCGGTAAGTGCATCGACCGCGAAGGCTTTTTCGTCGAGCCGACGATTTACGGCGAGGTTGAAAATACCTGCCGCCTTGCACGCGAGGAGGTGTTCGGGCCAGTGGTTGCGCTGATGCGCTTCGACGGCGAAGCCGACGCTGTAAAGATCGCCAATGACACGCCTTATGGTCTCGCTGCCGGCATTTGGACGGAGGATTTGCGCCGCGCCCATCGCATGATCGAGAAGCTCCGTGCCGGGACGATCTGGGTCAACAATTACCGCACGCTCGGGCATACGATGCCGTTCGGCGGCGTCAAGCAAAGCGGGCTCGGCCGCGAGATGGGCGCGGATGCCTTGAACGAATACACCGAGGTGAAAGCCGTATGGATCGACACCGGCAACAAAGTCCGCTTTCCGGTTGGATGATCCGTTGATAGGGGAGTTCCCTCTCCCCTTGTGGGAGAGGGCTAGGGTGAGGGGTTGAATCAAAGAATCGCTTGTTGTCCCACCCTCACCCGCCTACGCGGGCCGAAGCCAATTGCGCCCCCAACAGTGCTAAGGCTGCTACGGCGGGCGAAGGCCCGGATCGCTAAGGCGCTTTCGCGCCAAGCGATCCGGCCTCTCCCATCAAGGGAGAGGCGATTAGGAGATGGCGAATCAATGGAAATTGCGGCCGCCGGGCATGGCGGCTTCGGCCTCTCTGAGCGCGGCGGGTGTTCCGTCCGACAGAAGCGCAAGCAACGATGTCGAGTTGATCACGCGGTCGGCGACGACATGAATAACACCGCTTTGATTCTGCAATCGGCCTTCGACGGTGGCGAATTGCGAGCCCAAAACCTCGGCGCGGTACTGCTCGAAAATTTTCGGCCAGACGATGATGTTGGCGATATGCGTTTCGTCTTCGAGCGTCATGAAGATCACGCCCTTGGCCGTTCCCGGCCGCTGGCGCACCAGTACAAGGCCCGCCACTTTCACGCGCGTGCCATCCTTAAGCGCGGCCAGGCGCTCGGCCGGCGTGATGCCCTGAGCGTGAAGTGTGGGGCGCAAAAGCGATGCGGGATGCGCACGGAGCGAAAAAGTCAGGTTGTCGTAATCGGCGATGATCTCCTCGCCGAGCGGCATTTTGGGCAGCACGAAATCCGGCTCTCGCGTCAAATCGCGCGCGAGATTGAACAGCGGCAAATTCTCCTGGCCGCCGACCCGCTCAAGCCCGCGCGCGATATAAAGCGCATCGCGGCGCGACAGGCCGAGCGAGCCGAACGCATCGGCGTCGGCAAGCGTCTCTATTGCACTCACCGAAAGACCAGTTCGCAGCCACAAATCGCGAATGGAATCATAGCCGCGCCCGCGCCGCTCGGCGATAAGAGCAAGCTCTTCCTCGCGAAGACCCTTGATCTGCCGGAAGCCGACCCGCAAGGCATGCGTTGAAACGATATCGCCCTTCATCTCGTTATGACGCGCATGCAAGCGCGCGGCCGCAAGCGGACCGGGCTCAATGGTCGAGTGCCATTCGGAACAATTCACATCGGCGGGACGGATTTCGACGCCGTGATCCGCCGCATCGCGCACCAGCTGCGCCGGCGCATAAAACCCCATCGGCTGCGCATTCAAGATTGCCGCGGCGAACACATCCGGATAATGGCATTTGAGCCATGCCGAGGCATAAACAAGAAGCGCAAAGCTCGCCGCGTGGCTTTCCGGAAAGCCATATTCGCCAAAGCCTTCAATCTGGCGGAAGCTCGCTTCGGCAAAGTCGCGCTTATAGCCTTTCTTGACCATGCCTTCGATGAATTTGGTTTTGAGCTGGCCGATCGTGCCGACGCGACGGAACGTCGCCATCGCGCGGCGCAGTTTGTCGGCTTCGGGCGGCGTAAAGCCCGCGGCGACAATTGCGATTTGCATTGCTTGTTCTTGAAACAGCGGCACGCCGAGCGTGCGATGAAGCACATCCTGCAATTCCTTCGACGGATAAGTGACGGCCTCGATGCCCTGCTTGCGCTTCAAGTAAGGATGGACCATGCCGCCCTGGATCGGACCGGGGCGCACGATCGCAACCTCGATGACGAGATCGTAGAATTTTTCGGGGCGAAGGCGCGGCAACATCGACATTTGCGCGCGGCTTTCGACTTGGAACACGCCGACCGAATCCGCGCGCTGCAGCATCTTGTAGGTGGCCGGGTCTTCCTTTGGCAAAGTCGCGAGCGTGAGCGGCAGGTTGTAATGTTTTTCCAAGAGGTCGAAGGCTTTCTTGATGCACGAGAGCATGCCGAGGCCGAGCACATCGACCTTCAAAATACGCAAGGCATCGAGATCGTCTTTGTCCCATTCGACGACCGTGCGGTCTTCCATCGCCGCGTTCTGGATCGGCACGACTTCATCGAGCCGGTCGCTCGTGATCACGAAGCCGCCGACATGCTGCGAGAGATGGCGCGGAAAACCCTGCAGCTCCTCGCTCAATCGCATGAATTGCATCAGCCGCTCATCGCTCGGATCGAAACCCTGCTTTATGAGGTCCTCTTGCGAGAGCCCTTGCGACCACCATTGAAACAGCTTAGCGAGCGCGCCAATGCGGTCTTGCGAATAACCGAACACCTTGCCGACTTCACGCACTGCGCTGCGGCCTCTGTAGCAAATCAGCGTTGCAGCGAGCCCGGCGCGGTCGCGTGTGTATTTTTTGTAGATGTATTGAATAACGTCTTCGCGCCGCTCATGCTCGAAATCGACATCAATGTCGGGTGGCTCGCGCCGCTCAGTCGAAACGAAACGGTCAAATAATAGCTCGTTGATGGCAGGGTCGACTTCGGTGATGCCGAGGCAATAGCAAATCGTCGAATTCGCCGCCGAGCCGCGGCCTTGGCAAAGAATCGGATCGCGTGGCTTGCCTTCGTGATCAACGTGCCCGCGCGCAAAACGCACAATATCTTCGACGGTCAAGAAATAGGGCGCGTAGCCCAAATCGGCGACGATCTCGAGCTCGCGGGCGAGGCTCTTTTCGATCTTTTCCGGAATGCCTTGGGGATAACGCTTCTTCGCGCCTGCCCACGACAAAGCTTCGAGTCCTTCTTGCGGGGTTTTGTATCCGGCTTTGATTTCGTCCGGGTATTGATGCGCAAGCTCATCGAGAGAGAAATTTATACCCTCGATGAATTGGATGCTTTCGGCGACAGCCTCAGGCGTGTCGCGATATAGCCGGGCGATTTCCGCCGGCGGTTTCAGATGCCGCTCGGCATTGGCTTCGAGGAGCTTTCCGGCAGCATCGAGGGTGGTTTTTTCGCGGATGCAGGTGACGACATCGAGCAAAGGTTTGCGTTCGGGGCAGTGAATGAGCGGCGCGGTTGTTGCGAGGATCCGCGCGCCTGTGGCGGACGCGGTTGCTTTCAGTTCGCGGTGGCGTCGCGCATCCTGCCCATCGAAGCAAGAGGGGAGTGCAAGCCAAACGGCTCCCGCTGCCTTGCGGATTTGCGTGAGCAAATCGCTCAACTTCGCATCAGCCGCATCGCCGAAGACGATCGCTTGAAGGCCCTCGCAATGAGCGAGGAAATCGGCGAATTGCAAATGGCATTCGCCTTTGGGCGCGCGCCGGTTGCCCATAGTGAGCAGTCGCGTGAGGCGCTGATAAGCCGCTTTGTCCTTGGGATAAGCGACGATATCCGGTGTGCCATCGGTGAAGACGAGGCGCGCGCCGACGATCAATCGCACTTTGTGTTCTTTCGCGGCGACATGCGCGCGGACAACGCCTGCCATGGTGCAGCGGTCGGCAACGCCGATGCCGGCAAGGCCGAGCGCTTTGGCCTTCTCGACAAACTCCTCGGGATGTGATCCCGAACGCAGGAACGAGAAATTCGTCGTGACAGCAAGCTCGGCGAAACCGGACATCGCGAGTCACCCGAAAAGTCCGTGCACGAACCAGCGCGGCTCGTTCGTCTCGCGGCCGTAAAGCCCTTCGCGGTAAACCCAATAGCGGCCTCCGCGCGTGTCCTCGATCTCGAAATAATCGCGCGTGGGGCCGTCGGCATCGAGCCACCATTCGGCGGCGATGCGTTCGGGCCCTTGGGCGCGCGCGACATCGTGCAGCACGCGCCGCCATCTGAAGCGCAGCGGCGGGCCGTCGGGAATCGCGGCCATCACTTCAATGGGCGAGGGGTTCGCGAACAGCTTGAGCGGCCGCTTTTGTTTGCTAGCTTCGAGTTCACTTAACC
>JBAQHC010000374.1:0-1748 GCA_049288095.1 Alphaproteobacteria bacterium
CTGATGCACCCCGGCGAGCAGGTCGATCAGGCCCGCCGGCGGATCCAGCAGCGGCAGTCGCCTCGCGACTAAGGCCGGCTCGCCGGCCTCGGGGGCGCCTCAATCACTTCCAGGGGCACGGCGTACACTCTCTGGTCGGCGGCGGCGAAGACCGGCGGGGCGAAACCGCTGAGATACGTGGCCAACGCTCGTTCCATAGCCGTGCCTTTCTCACCGACATGGGTGACGACGTACGCCACGTGCCATCGCCTGAGGGACTCCGCCATCTGGGCTATGGAAGGCGTGTCATCGGTCACGGGCCGCAGGAACGTCGGGCTGTCGACGTCCGCCAGGTAGGCGACGGGCTGCCCCGCCAGGATGTTCCATCCGGCACCTGGGCGATGCGCCCGCAGGAAGGTTGCCACCTTCACATCGACGGCGTACTTGCCTTTCTGCTGGCGCGTAAAATAGTCGGCCCTATGCTTGCTGACGATGTCCCGGCCGGCCACTGGAAGATTGATGGCCACCATGACCGCCGCCAGCACGAGCATGGTCACCGTCGCAGCGGGCTTGACCCTGACCGTCGCACGGGCAAGCCACGCCCAGCCCTCCAGCAGATACAGGATCAGCAGCGGCGCCAGCGGCAGGAAATACCGCGTGCGGACGATCGACGCCGCCACGCACAAGCCGCCCACGTAGCCCAGCGTGACCATGGGACCCAACCAATCTCCCCGCCCCATTCTCCGGATCATCGCTACCGCCATGGGCATGGCCACAATCAGCATCGCCAGCGGCAGCGGCAGGCGCTGGGTAATGAAACACCGGCTGATCTGTCCCCCGGCGACGTAAAATCGATCAGCAAAAAGGAGCAGCCAGTGCACGCCGCCGGGCCGGCCGTCCACGTGAGAAATGCTGGCGAGGTAGGAAGGGGCGCCCGGCGATCCGTGGGCGGCAATGTACCAGACAAAGAACGCGGCGCTGGCGCCCACCCCCACCGCCAGAAGAAGGACGTTCACGACGGTTCGCGCCCGCGCCTTCTTCCAGCCGCTCAACAGCAGGCCGACCATCACGCCGGCATCCAAGGGGAACGCCACCGCCCGCACCCAACAGGCCACAATCAGCAGCACCGAGGCCAGCTCCCATCCGCGGCGATCGGGCCGGTCCGGGCGAAGGCCGCGGTAATACAGCCACAAGGCCGTGACGACCAGAAGCATGAACGGCACGTCGGACAGGATTTCCCCGCTTCGCTCGATCATCTCCCGCGAGAGGGCGAAGGTCGCCGTCACCACCCAAAGCCAGGTCCAACCCACCAGATGGCTCAGCAAGCGATAGCTGACGTAGAGCGTCGCCAGCCCCATCAGGCCGATGGCCAAGTTCATCGCGGCAAAGCTGCCCAGGCCCAGGCGCGTCATGCCGGCTAGAAAGGCTGGGAAACCCGGCGGGACGAGCACGTGAGATTCTCCCGCCAGGGTATAGCCGTTACCGCGAACCAGATTCCGCGCCAGGTTCAGGTACAGCGCGCTGTCCGGGCCGATCCACCATTGGGGACTGTACGAAAGGGCATAGACCACCAGCACGACGCACACCACGGCAAATTCCCATCGCCGCCGGGCCTTGGCGGGCGGGCTCGGCGGCTCCAACAGCGAATCGGGGGCAAGGAGTGCCGAGTTGCCCGCTGAAGGAACAAAGCCATGCATGCGATGCTTCCTTATTCGCCGGTGAGCCGCAAGAGAGAATCGCCGTTTTTCGCCTCGGATACTATCCTTCTC
>JBAQHC010000375.1:0-1903 GCA_049288095.1 Alphaproteobacteria bacterium
GACGAGCTCGCAATTTTCAACCCGCACCAGGACGTTGAGTGCCGCTCGCGACCGCTGCGAAGTAATGCAATGCCGCCGCGTCAGCCGACCCTGCAGGCGCGGCGCCAGACGAGGTTTTGATGTCAGAAATCTGCAGGGCACGGGCGCCGTTGGCGGCCTTCGCTTGCAGCAAAGCCCCAAGCCCTATTCTACAAACAAGGGGGCCGCACAACCGAAGTGGTGCGGCCCTGAAGGCAAAATGCAGAGCGCTTTTCTCACGCGCTTGACGGACGGCGGCATCCCGCTGTCAAATAGCGAAGTCGGCCATATTGGCCCCCTTCTTGAGCTTGGCCACGAGCCAATTCGGCTTGCGCCCGCGCCCCGTCCAGGTCTCGGTCTTATTGTCCGGGTTCACGTATTTGGCAGCGCTTCCCTTCCCCCGGCCGCGACCGCCGAACAATTCGGAAACAGAAAAGCCCCGCTTTTCAGCCAGGGCAGCCATTGCCTGTTTGACCTCGGCACGCTCCCGATCCCGGGCGACGGCAATGGCTTTTTGCACTTTCGCTTCGAGCTCGATCAGGTCTTTCAGTGACATCTTGTCGACGTTGACGGTGGCCATCCAACTTCCTTTCCTCTTCGCGCGCGCTATTGGCTGTCTGCCATTCTTGTTTTTCGTCATGGGTTGAATTGCTTTTTGCCTGCGATTTGTCAAGCTCATCATAAAAAGATTGCCCATTGGTATCGGAGGCGATAACCGGGCGCGGTGCAACCAAAACGCGCATTGAACGGCACTTACTGTCGCACCCGAAACAACTGCTAACACTCACACTGCACATTATGCTTTCGTGCGATGTTCTTTATTGGAAATGTTGTAAGTGGGAACGCGGGTCGTGGCATTCGGCAGCGGCCAACGCCGCGCGATGCGATGCGCGAGCGATGAATGAGCCGTTCAGATGCCATTCATTCGGGCGCCGCTAGCCTCGCCTCACCCTGAAATCCTATCTTCCCCGGAGTGATCCAAAGGGGCGCAGCGCTCAGGGTCGCTGCGCTCCTTACTCCCTTTCCGATCCGCGGCCGCGCACTCTTGATGCGGGGAACCGCTCCCTCTGACATGCGTTTGATTTCAGGGCGGCGACCCAGTACGGTCGCGCCTCCGCACACATTGGCATCTGCCGAACGCCCACTCCGGAGGCCCCGAGATCATGACATTCAAACTTCCCCCGTTGCCCTATGCTTACGACGCGCTCGGGCCGTTCATGTCTAAGGAGACGCTCGAGTATCATCACGACAAGCACCACCAGGCCTACGTGGACATGGCCAACAAACTCGTCCCCGGCACCAAGTACGAGGGCAAGAGCGTCGAGGAGATTTGCAAAGAGGCCTTCGCGGACAAGAACCAGCCGATCGTCAACAACGTCGGCCAGCACTTCAACCACGTCCACTTCTGGCAATGGATGAAGAAGGGCGGCGGCGGCAAGAAGCTGCTGGGCAAGGTGGAGAAGCTCGTCGCCGATATCGGTGGCTACGACAAGGTGCGCAACGATTTCATCGAGGCTGGCAAGACGCAATTCGGCTCAGGTTGGGCCTGGCTCGCGCTCAAGAACGGCAAGCTCGAGGTGATGAAGACGCCCAACGGCGAGAACCCGCTGATGCACGGCGCCACCCCGATCCTCGGCTGCGACGTGTGGGAGCACAGCTATTACATCGACTACCGCAACGCGCGGCCGAAGTACCTCGAGACTTGGTTCGACAATCTCATCGACTGGGAGCATGTCGAGGAGCTGGCCGGCTGAGCGGCGGCACATGTTGCGTTAATGAAACGGCGCCCCGCGATGTGCGGGCGCCGTTTTGCTTTCGCCCAAAGTCAAGGAGCGGCCTTCACTCCTTGTCCATCTTGTCGTCTGCCGGCGCCGCTCCCTTGTCG
>JBAQHC010000376.1:0-2007 GCA_049288095.1 Alphaproteobacteria bacterium
GGTTACGCGGTTCGACCTCCATACAGATGTCACGGTTCTTTACTGGGATGTCATCGGCAATGTGGCGGTCACGCTGACCGTAACGAAAGGTGGGGAGTCCGCAAAGCGCCAATACGCCACCACTTGCAAGGAGCGAACTTATTTGTGGCCGAGCCGGGAGCTTATTACACAGGTACTCGACAAATGCACGCACGATATCGGGAGTCAGTTTCGCCAGGATGCCGATATTGCACATGCTCTCCGCGGCTAACCCAGTTCGCTTCCGCGCCATTAGCACGGCGTTGATCCTCGTCCTTGCCATAGTCGGCTGCGGTTTGCGGGTGCCAACAGCAGGTGTCGAGGCCGGAGTTCGGAGTCGCTACATGTCTGTCGCGGTCGTCCCGCTATTGGCCGACGAAATTCGGATGAACTCCAGCAACGGATTTCAATCAACCGAGTCGCCGCGCACCATAGCAAGTTGGGACACGCCAACCAACGCCGGCAAGATCGTAGGCGAATTGTTGGCGGGTACAAAGACGACGGTGGTTCCTCCACGCGATCTTTCAGGTCTTCTTCCATCCGATGCGAACGCTAGAGATTGGGCGCAACAAATCTGGCGGCGCCTGCGCGACTCTAATCGCATCGGCGACAGCGACGTCGTGCTCTTTATTAGGCAAAATGCGATTGACGCCATGGGGCGACAATATTCGCCACTTCCCGATTTTTTCGCCTTGGGCCTAGTCGGTGTTGCGATTGGCGCCGCAACACGAGAGGACCGGTTTCAACCCAGCTTTTACGTGATGGTGAATGAAGGCTCTGCTGGTTCATCGCGTTGCAGCATCGGATTTGACACACGTTTGCTTGACGCGAAGACCGGAGCCGTTTTGTCCGAGGCGAATTCAGTTCTCGGTCAGGAGAAGCTGCCGGATACCTTCCATCCCCAAAGCTGGGAAGGGATGGGGGAAGATGATCGGAGAACCGCCGAGACATACTGCATTGCTGCCTTGCGACGAGCCATAAGCCAAGCGATCAGAGAACTGAAAATGACAACGCAGTGACATCTATGTCCCTGATGCCAGCGTGAGCGATTTCGCTATCCCAACAACGCGAGCACGACGTGCTTGATCAAAGCCCTCCCAACGCTCTCACGATTCTTCTCCGGCCCTTTGTCTTGAAGACCACTTGAAGCGGTTCTTGGTGTTGCTACGCCAGAAACATTCAGCCGGATCGCAGCGCTAAAGGGGATGGCGCACGACCGAAGTCGTCAAAACAATCCAGGATAACGCTTGAGCAAGTACTGCTCGCGTGGCGCGACTGAAGTGTCGTAAGCATCGCCCTTGACGCCGCCACCCAATGCCATGCCGATTTCCCAAAGGCGATGCGCTGTAATGAGATCCCAGTCGTCGATATACCGCATCCCCGTGTCATAATAGTAACCTGGAATAAACGGGTTGGCCTCGATCGCTCGCAGAGCATTCTCTTCAGAAGTCGGCGGATATCGATCGTCAACGAATGACTTGGCCTTTTCCGGCGGCATGCCTTCCAGCAGGCACGCCAGAATGAACGAAGCGACATAGCCGTATTTTTCGCCGGAGACGTCAACCCGGCCAATCTCTCGCGCACCGGCCTCCTTCTCGCCATGCGCGCAGTGAGCTGCACCTTCGTTGATGTGGCGGGCGCGCGGATCTTTGACCGCCGCGCTGAACTGCTCGTTCTCGCCTTTGCAGCGCGCGGGCGCATCGGGCGCTTCGCAGAGGGACATCTCGTCCGGATAGTGCGCCGAGAACGCGAGAAAGACTAAGTTCGCCCCCAAGAGGTCACCTGAGCTGTATGCCGCGGTTGCATCGGCGGCGTAGTCCTCAGGAGTCGGCCGGGTCTTTCCCGACGTTCCGGCCAACGCACGAAGCCCGATATCGATATACCCGTCCGCCAACTCGGGGCCTGGCCTGCCGAAAGCGCCATCGCGCGGTCGATGGATCCGGGCCGAAAGGCCCGGTTTCAATGGATAGAGCCGCGTCTCTTTTCGGA
>JBAQHC010000377.1:0-2792 GCA_049288095.1 Alphaproteobacteria bacterium
GGGCCGAAACAACAGCTGATCATAGATGAGGATGACGATGAGCATGGCACCGATCGCCCAAAAGATCGCACCGAGATTGCGCTGCGCAATCGCCACCGCGATATAGGAGCCGATGCCCGGCAGCACGATATTGCGGTTGCCGACGGCAATGGCCTCGCTCGCGACCACGAAGAACCAGCCGCCCGACATCGAGACCATCATGTTCCAAATGAGCTGCGGCAGCGCGAACGGGACATCGACGCGCCAGAACTTCATCCACGGCGAGAAGCGAAAGTTGCGCGCAGCCTCTTCAAGCTCTGCTGGCACCGTGCGCAGCGATTGATAGAAGCTGAACGCCATATTCCAGGCTTGGCTCGTGAAGATTGCGAAGATCGCCGCGAATTCGGCGCCGAGCACGCGCCCGGGCGCGAGCGACATGAAGAAAACGATCGTGACGGAAATGAATCCGAGGATCGGGACCGATTGAAGGATATCGAGCAGCGGCACGAGAATCATCTCGGCGCGGCGATTGCGGGCGGCGAGCGTTGCATAAGTGAAAGTGAAAACGAGCGAAAGAAGGAGCGCTGCCAGCATGCGCAGCGTGGTGTGCGCGGCATAGTCAACAAGGTGCCAGGGTGCAAGCGAGATCGGCGCGCGGCTCAGGGCGCTCAGCGTTCGATTAGCCCCATGGCTTGCATCGGCCAGCGCGACAATCGCCCCTGCCACCAGCAAGGCGGCGATCACGTCCCACCGGCTGGGCAGCGCAAAGCGCGTCCGCACGGATATGGGCGCAAAGAAGGTCCGTCTCGCCATAACGAGAACCGCGAATGTCAAAGGAAGCCGGACGGACGAAGAGTGGCCCACGGGCGCCCGAGCCGCGAGGCTTATGCACCCTTCGCCCGAAGGCCTCAAGTCCGGCCTGCAAGAGTTGATTGGACGCTTTGCCGCGTCTTGTGAGCGGGCGCGAACCGGACCATTCTCCCGCGCATGGCCAGAGACCGCCTTTCTTTCATTGCCAGCGCCGCGCCTGAGGCACAGCACGCCAAAGCTCGGCTTGCTGCCCGGTATGGCGATGCACCGCCTGAAGAGGCTGACGTCATCGTGGCGCTGGGCGGCGACGGCCACATGTTGCAAACCCTGCACGAGACCATAGAGCTCAAGAAGCCGATCTACGGTATGAACCGCGGCTCGATCGGCTTCCTCATGAACGCCTATGACGAAAACGACCTCGTTGAGCGGATACGGCGCGCCGAGGTGGCACAAATCCGCCCGCTGACGATGTCGGCCGTCGATGAGGCCGGGCAACATCATGAGGCCATCGCCATCAACGACGTTTCGCTGCTGCGCGAGACCCCGCAAATGTCGAAGCTTCGCGTGCTGGTCGACGGTAAGGAGCGCCTGGCCGAGCTGCTTTGCGACGGCATACTCGTTGCAACCCCTGCCGGCTCAACAGCTTACAATCTCTCGGCACACGGACCGGTTTTGCCGATCGACAGCCAGCTTTTGGCACTGACACCGATCAGCGCGTTTCGCCCGCGCAGATGGCGCGGCGCGCTATTGCCCCACCGCGCGCATGTCCGCATCGAAGTGCTTGAGACTGAAAAGCGCCCTGTCAGCGCTGTCGCCGACCACAGCCAGGTGCGCCATGTGGTTTCGGTGGACGTCGCCGAAAGCCGGGATGTTGTGCTTGAGATGCTGTTCGACCGCGGGCACAGCCTGCAAGACCGCATTCTTGCCGAGCAGTTTTCGTCCTACTGAGCTTCCCGCATTTCACCAAAAATTAAACCCGAAGCCACAAAGTTGGGCAGTGTCTCAATTGGTCGCGACGCGCGCGACTCCCCAAGACGATCAAGGGTGCATGCCGTGGCCAAGGATGGAGCGAGCGGTGATGCCAAGGCAAAGCCGGCCGTCCCACTGATCGACGAGGCCGCCATCGAGCGCGCGGAAGCTGCTCTTGCCGCGATGTCGAGCAGCTTCCAGGGCTGGATCGAAGAAGAGATCTCGCTTCTGAACGAAGCGCATGAGGCCTTGCGCAGCAAAGGACTGACCGCCGAGGCGGTAGACCGCTTCAGCCAGCGCGCGCACGACCTTAAGGGCCAGGGCACGACGCTGAATTTCCCGTTCGTCACCAAAATCGCAGAGCTCTTGTGCAAGCTGTGCGAGCACTTGCCGGAGCCGAACGACTTGCCGCTCTCGCTGGTCGATGCACATGTTGATGCGATGCGCGCTGTCGTGCGTGACGGCATAAAAGGCGATAGCCACGCCACCAGCAAGACCGTTGTCGGCGAGCTCGACACGCACGTGCAGCACACTCTGTCCGCCTGGCGCGACAAAACTCAGGCGCGCAATTGAGTTGTGCCTCTGCGGCACAAGCGTCGCGGCGTAAAAGCTTCAAATTTTCTGCCGAATTAACCGGGCGCCTACAGACGTTCGCTTAGCATCTGCGGGTCATGGCAAAGCCCCAGGCGCCGACGAACGACATCTTAACGAGAGGACTTGCCGAGCGCATCATTTCGCTCGAAGTGCGTCCTGTCGTCGACCTTGCTAGCTCTGTGCCGGTCAGCGCGGTCGCGCGCCTTGGTGGGCTCGAAAACTATGACGGGAGAGATATCGAGCGCTTCGCCGAATTGCAGGGACGCCGGCGCGAGCTCCTGATCTACACGATCGAGCGCGCGGCGCGTCATATCAAAGCGTGGCGCGCTAAGGGGTTTGGCGGCTCGCTCCTTGTAAATCTTCCACCGCAACTCATCGAAGACCGCACGCTTGCAACAAGTCTCGACGTCATATCGAAGAGCCAGGGCGTAGAGCAAAGC
>JBAQHC010000378.1:0-4214 GCA_049288095.1 Alphaproteobacteria bacterium
TTGTGGGAGAGGGCTAGGGTGAGGGGTTGAAGCAAAGACTCTTCTTCTGCTCCGACACCCCCACCCGAAACGCTTTGCGTTTCGACCTCCCCTCAAGGGGGAGGTGATCCAACAAGGCTAAGCTATCGTCCGGACGATGCCGCCTTCAACCCTGAGTGCCGCGCCATTCGTCGCCGAGGCTTGGGGCGAGCACACATAGACGACCATGTTGGCCACCTCGTCCGTCGTCGCCATGCGCTGAATCAAAGACGTGCCCCGGAAGTTCTTCACGAACCGGTTGGCGGCCTCATCGGGGGTGATGCCCTCACGCTCGGCTGTAGCTTTCATGAAGCCTTCCATGCGCTCAGTCTTTGTCGGCCCCGGCAAGACCGAATTCACCGTGACGCCCGTGCCCGCGGTCAGCTCGGCAAGCCCGCGCGACACCGCAAGCTGACTCGCCTTGACCATGCCGTAATGGATCATCTCCTTGGGAATGTGCAGTCCCGATTCCGACGAGATGAAGACGATCCGGCCCCAGTTGCGCTTCAGCATGCCCGGCATATAGGCCCGCGACATGCGCACGCCCGACATGAGATTCCATTCGATCATACGGATCCATTCCGCATCGGGTATCTGGAAGAAATCCTGAAATGTCGCGCCGCCGGCATTGTTGACCAGCACATCCGCATCCGGCACGGCCTTCGCGAGCGCCGCACAGCCTTCGGCATTCGAGACATCGGCCGCAACGCCTTCGAGCTTCGCGCCGGGAACCGCGTCCTTGATCTTGGAGATCGCCGCACTGATGCCGTCTTGATGGCGACTATTGACGATCATGCGTGCGCCAGCTCCGGCAAGCCCTTTGGCGATTGCGAATCCGATACCCGACGAGGACCCGGTGATGACTGCCGTCTTCCCGCTCAAATCGATTTTCATGCGCGCTCCCGTCCGCTGCCGATTTCACGCCAGTCTACAAGGCGTCGCTCTGTGTTGACAAACATGCGGCGAGTGCCGAACAGGAAGAGAACCGCCCCTGTGAAACGCTGCGTTCATGAACAGATATTCATGATCGCGCGAGCTACTCACATCGCGCTTCAATATTCATGGCCATATATACCAACGAAAAAATAGTGCGCTCCTGATAAAACTCCCTGACTTCGATGCCGACGCACAGTATCGTTTCGCTGTGAGTATGCTTTTTCGCGTTGCGCGGCCAATCATGTCGAGATCGGCTAAGAGCTGTCGGCCGGCGATCTTCAGTGCCACAGCCTTGCATCTTCCCAGCTTGCTCTTAGCGCCGTCCCCGTTCTTTCGCGGAGGCGGCGATGCATGACGTGCGCGATGCGGCACGCCCGCGCAGGCCGCGGCGCTCTTTCGTCGCAACGCGCAACCCGCCTTTGATGGTCGGCACACTCGCGGCTGTTGACGCAGCACTGTTCACCGCAATCGGCGCCCTTCACCTTGGCGCCTCGTTCGGCGGCGTGTCAGCCCCAAGAGCGCATTGGGCGGCACCAATCGAACTCGTCGGCGCGCTGAGTTGCGCACTCAGCGCCGGCGCCGTGTGGACGCGCGCAGGCCTCGCGCGCGAGATAGCGTGGATCGTCAACGGCATTGCGCTTTGGTGCGTAATTCTGGGCGTGATTGCGTTTTCAGCCGGCCTTGATCCGTGCACGCCGATAACGGACATCCACTATGGGATGACCGCTGCGGTCACCTTTGTCAGCATTTGGCGCATGAGCCGGTGGCAACGCGGCCTGAGCTGGCCGCCCTAGCACGTCCCCGGCACAGGCAAAGTCAGACGCGGACCGGGTTTTCGCTATAGAGCTCAGGCAAGAGCCGCTTGAAGTTTACGAGCTTCGGCTGATCATTGATCACGATATATGGATAATCGGGATTCTTGATCAGGAAATCCTGATGGTACTCCTCGGCCGGATAGAAAGTCGAAGCCGGATCGATTCGCGTGACGATCGGCTTTGAAAACACCTTCGCCTTCGTCAGCTGCGCAACATATGCGGTGGCCACGTCCTGCTGAGCCTTGCTAGTATAGAAGATGTTCGAGCGATAGCTGGGGCCGCTGTCGGGGCCCTGCCGGTTCAGCTCGGTCGGATTGTGCGCGACCGAAAAGTAGACGCGCAGCAACTGGCCGTAGCTCACTTGGCGCGGGTCATACGTGATCTGCACCGACTCAGCGTGGCCGGTCCGCTCGGTCGTGACGTCTTCATAAGAGGGGTTAACAAGGGTACCGCCGGAGTAACCGGCAACCACATGGGTCACGCCCTTGATGTGCTCGAACACCGCTTGCACGCCCCAAAAGCAGCCGCCGGCGAGAATGGCTGTCTCGCTCGCCTTGGTCGACGGCGGATCATAGGCCGCGGCAGGAATTGCAACCGCAGGCTCGGCAGCATGCGCCTTCACCGAGAAAGCAGCGGCGGCGACGAGCAGCGCGATCGCGAACATGAATATGAGGCGCCCGCGATGAAGGATCGGGGAGTCTGGGCAATCTGTACAGTTCATGGCGATTTCATCCTTGATTTCGACTATCCGCGCGGCACGAATCTGAGCGACACGGAATTCATGCAGTACCTAAGGCCCGTTGGCTGCGGGCCGTCATCGAACACATGGCCGAGATGCGCATCACACAGGGCGCAAGAGATCGCCGTGCGTTTATCGATCAGCTTGTAGTCGTCCGCTCGATCGATGTTGTGCTCCGAGATCGGCTGCCAAAAGCTCGGCCAACCCGTGCCGGAATCGTATTTCGTCTTCGAGTCGTAGAGCGCCGTGCCGCAGCAAATGCAGCGATAGAGACCGTCACCTTTTGACTCCGCATATTCACCCGTGAAAGCGCGCTCGGTATCCTCATGACGGGTGACCAGATAGGCCAGAGGCGAAAGCTGCGCCTTCCACTCGGCGTCGGTTTTAACGACCTTCGGTACCGGTATGGTGCCAAGGCTCTTGCCCGAAGCATCAAAATTTTCGATCAGCACCTCAGAGCTCGGCGCCGGCTTGGCTGCGGCATCGCTCGGCTTCGAGCAACCCGCGGCAATCGCAAGCGCGCTGCCCGACGCGGCCGACAAAAGGAAAGTCCGGCGATCAACAGAAAAGTCCCTGCAATTCATGATTTGCCCCGTTGTTGACCTTCCTCTTACGAAGCGCAGCGCCTGTTAGATTGGTCCGGGTTCCGCGCCTGGCAATATCATTCCCGCCAAACGGCCCGACCCAATGGCGGTTATGTGCGCCCGCGCACACCTTTCGGGCAAGACCGCATGGGGCATGGATTCCATGCATCGGGCGCCTTCACGATTTCGCGAGTACTGACAGTGTGAGTGTCTGCCCTACCCTGAGCCAGGGTCTCATCCGCATGCGTGCTCGTCTCAGTCACCTGAAGACCATAAGATCGAGGCGAGCTTAGCCTATTGGGGAGATCACCGATGAATATAAGTCTTGTCAGAATCCTGGCCGCAGGCGCTACGTGCCTCGCTGCCCTGTGCGCGGCTCGCATCGCAGCTGCTGCCGAGCCGTGCAAGCTCGTCACCGCGGCGCAGCTCAAGGCCGCGCTCGGCGCCGATGTCGGCCCCGGAGCACCGATCGGAACAACCGGCTGCGAGTGGGCGACGAGCGATTCGAGAACACGGGTGACAATTACCGTTTGGAACGCTGCGAATTGGGCACTATCAAAATCGCCGGTGCCGGACATAACCAAAACCCCGGCGCCTGGAATTGGCGATGATGCGTTCTACACGGTCGTGCAAACCGCCACCTCACTGTCGGT
The DNA here is from genome assembly GCA_049288095.1 of Alphaproteobacteria bacterium. GTDB lineage: Bacteria > Pseudomonadota > Alphaproteobacteria > CAWBKL01 > CAWBKL01 > CAWBKL01. The sequence continues at coordinate 3,746 of JBAQHC010000378.1, forward strand.
GAAAAAGGGCAAGAGCTACATTGTTGTGCACGCGTACGGCGTCGGCGATTTGGTCAAGCAACAGTCAGTTGAGAAGACTATCGCCCTTGACGCTCTGCCGAACCTCTGACGCGCCAGCTCAGTATTGGCGCTGCTCACGCCAGAAGCCGAGATGTTGCTGGATCGTACGGTCCGACAGGCTGAACAGCACGAGTTCCTCATCCGCTTCGAAGCTGTGCCACATCCAGCTCGGCGCGACAAAGATGTCGTTGGGCGCGACGTGCCAGCTTTCATTGCCCACTGTCGCACGGCCCTTGCCCTCAACGACGACGAACATCGCGGCATCCGTCGAGCGGTAGGGCACGCTCACCATGCCCTTCGGCATGAGCTGAAGAAACGCCGCCATGACATTCATCGGCGGCTTGCCGGTCTTGGGATCGAGATAGGTCATTTTCCAACCGAGCGCGGGGTCGGTCGCGCCGCTCTTGCG